>NZ_JABBVZ010000160.1 GCF_012933365.1 Sulfobacillus harzensis
GCCGACCTTGACGACCGACCTCGCATGGCCCCAAAAGAAATTAGGCCGGCCGGGTTGACATGGTGTCATCATACGAGTATTCGAACGAACAATGCAATAGCTGTGCGGAGTTCGAAGATTAGTGTCTTTATCGTTAGCGGGGTCAAGGCTACGACAAAGGAGCCCGAATGAGTCATATTTGAAGGCTAAATTCGCGTCTTCTAAGGCCACTTTGGAGTCCTCTAAAGCAATTTTCGTTCCGTTGATACACAAACCCCCATATCATCAGACTCTACACTTCGGCTAACGGCGGAAAAAATTTTTCGGTGAGGGTGTCCGCTTTTGCGAGGAGCGTGTCCCCTATATAGTAGACCGATGAAAGGTCGGTCATCACAGAAGGAGGGCAGTATCGTGCCATGTACCGCAACGAGGCCAGACTATGCGACGTTCTGGTCGGACTATGCCCTAGACGACGGTGTACAGGCGTGGTTTTGTCAGCAAAATTATACGAGAAGGGAAGGCTGAAGATGGAGGCTAACAAAACAGTCTACAATTCCAATAGCAGTCTATGCGGGAAGTTCAAGGCTGGGTGGATACCTGCGTACGAGGTGCAAAGCGGTGATAGCTTATATGCACTCGCCGAGAATTTTTACGGTAGCACAGCAGAGGGGTGTGAGAATGCTCTGGCCTGGTGGAACTGTATGTCTGGAGCTGGAGCTATTTTGGAAATCGGGCAAATAATGACCCTACCCTATAGCATGTCGCTCTATGATAGTAGTACTGGCCATTGCTACACATATACGTTGGATATGGGAATTGTGGCCCAACAATATACCGCTACGCAAGTGAGTTCAAGTTGTATATCGAGCGGGAATTGTTGCGATTACGATAACAAAGTATCCTACGGACTCAACTACGGTGGGCAACAAAGTTACCCAAGCCTAGGTGGCTCTAACACCTGTACCTAAGATTTTAAGGGTTTACCGTACCACTTAGGCCAGTAAGCCGAGTTCGACACGGGTGCTGATTTCAACAGGACACCACGGTCAGCATATCGAGAGGCCCCCGGAGGCTCGAAATAGTAGTAATCGCCTTCTCCTAGATAGAGGGGTGGTCGCCCATACTTAACCCACTGAGCATAGATACTTTTGGGCTGCCATTGCATAATCCACTCTTCACGTTTAAGTAGAGATGCGTGGGTTCCGGGGTTGGGCATCGAGATTTTTTTCATCGATGCCGCAACCACCGGAACTTTTTTGGAAATAGCTGATTTTGTATTCTGTCCAACTGAAGTCAATGCGGCGGTAGTGAGTAATGCTAGTCCGACTGTTGGAATGCCATATTTTATAATCCTCATCCTCATATCACAAAGCCCCTTTTTCAACCAGTATGCCCTATGACCATGGTCATGTCCATCCATTTCCTTGCCTTTTTCCCTTGTCGCTGTGACCAAGCATTGCCACTCTGCGAGCTTGCTTGATGTCACCCAAAATCGCATGCGATTGCGCTATGGATGGTCTTGTGAATGCCGATCTGCTGTCACTGTGCCTCGAGTTCTGCGCTGTCTCTATCTGGGGACAGCACTCTTCTCTCTTCTGCTTTCTCTAGTTGGGTCATCCACTGCTGCCAGTGCGGATCGTCCATCACCAAGGCTCGCAGCGCCTCCCACTTGGCTTCCGAATCCACGCCCAACTCCGCCATGCCGCGGCCGACGTGTATCCATATTCGTTCCTGCTGTTTCCGCCGTTCCCGTTGGGCCTGCCGCGCCAACTGATCCCGTCGCGCCGTCATCTGGGCTACCTTCTCATCCAACGCCGCTAACCGTTCTTCATTCGACCACCGCGCCAACCCTGCCCCCCCTCTCTCCCTCGACACCGTTTTTGTCAGACCATGCTACCGTTTTCTTCCGTTCATCCGTGCCAGGCCTTCCCTGCTATGGTACCATATGGGCAGATTACTGAGGTGAACAGCAACCTTTAGGGTGACGGAGCCCGTGCTGAACCGGTTAGATCTGCTGTTGGGCGATGACGTGCTCGCGGAATGTTTGGGGTCCAATCGCGTGCTGGACTTCAGGCAATGGCTTACGGGCGGCTACTTGGTCGCCATCCATCTGCCCGATGACTTGGGGCGGGAAGCCAAAGACATTCTGGCGGATTTCCTGCTCTCCAAGATTGAACTGGCGATGCTGGGCCGCCCTGAATCACAGCAACGCCCCTGCTTTGTCATTGCGGATGAGCCGCACCAATACCCCTCCGCCGCGGAGCGCTGGAAGCGCATGGTGGTCGAGTCCCGCAAGTGGCGTGTCGGCTTGCTGTGGCTGTTTCACGACTGGCGGCAACTCCCCCGCGACCTGGCCGACATCATCAAGTCGGCCGGTGTGAACTACCACCTCTACCCCTCGTCCAAACACACATACAAGAGCCTGCTCGAGGAGGTCGAGCCGATTACGTTGGAGGAAGCGATGGCCCCGCCCCGCTATCATGCTATCAACGTGATTCGCTCCGGGGGTGCGGTGGTGCCGCCGTTCGTCCCGGATGCTCGAGCCCCCCACGACGCGGACCAAACCAGGGACCGACATGGGTTGAACTTATGTTAGACCGTGGTACAATAATGCCAAGAGTGCAACCGCTCCTGTGTTGTCCCGCCGCGCTAACGTGGCGTAAGGCGCTCTGGATTACCAGAGTACGCAAGGTCTCCACAGTGAAGTTGCCCATTTTTATTGCCTGACGGCTACGACCCCCAAGTGGTACAACAACGGGGCTATGAAGCGAAAGCGGTCCTCGTTCGGATCGCCTGCCAGGTGTCGCCGGATGGTCCCTGTTGTTAAATCCGCCAACTGCAATGGCTTCTCAAGAACGGAATCCGCAAAGCGCACGGTGCCGGCGGCCCGCGTGAGTAAAATCGCTTCCAGGGTGGGCTCTAACGTGGTACAGCCTTCGAATCGATCACAAACCACGTCGACCGTATCTTGGGGCGTCAAGGGAAGTGCCCAGACGAGGCTGCGAAAGGTTTCGCGATAGACCGTCAGCATCCGGTTGTGTGCGAGGGCGGTCCCTCGTCCCTCCGAGGGGGCTTTGAGGTAGTACGTGGCCACGACTCTTATGTCCTTGCGGGGGACTGAACGTCGCTTTTTTCGCTTCCACAGGCTCATTTCTTCGAGAACACGGGTGAGAACCCGCGGATGATCGCGGTGAAGATCAAATTCATGGTACTCGCGGACATCGACTTTGAGATGCCGTGAGATGGTCCGGAAGCGGCCGACGGTGGCATTGAGAGACACGACCTCATCGGCGACAATCGCCTCCAGTACAAATCGTTCCCGATCCTGCGACTCATCGATAAAGACAACCACGCCTGCCTGTCCCCCATTCCAATATCTCATTTTGGACCGGGACACGGGGCGCTGTCACGCTTTTTTGTTTCTCCGTCAACGGTACACCGTATACCGTCATCGTAATTGTCGATAATTCCTTCGCGCGCCGTGTGGCGTGTGCTATGTTAACCGTAATCCGTGCACGGTTGACCGTATACGGTAAACGACAAGAGGTGAATCCAATGAGTCGTGTCATCGCCGTCGTAAATCAAAAAGGCGGCGTCGCCAAAACCACCACCGTCGCCAATCTCGGCGTGGCGTTGGCCCAAGCAGGCCAACGGTGTCTGCTGGTGGATAGTGACCCGCAGGGGTCGTTAGCGATTAGTCTGGGCCAAGACCCGGATTCGCTCGCCAGTCACACACTTTATGAGGCGATGGTGCTGGCAGACGAAGGGGCTCACAAGGACTTGAAAGATGTCATCCTTCACGACCAGCAAGGGGTGGATTTGATTCCCGCGAATTTGGAGCTGGCCGCGGCGGAGATCGATTTGAATTCACAGTACGCGCGGGAGTATGCCCTGTCGCGCCTATTGGCGCCCGTACGGGACGCCTACGACTTCATCCTGGTTGACTGTCCTCCCCAGCTCGGCATCCTCACGATTAACGCGCTGGTGGCGGCCGATAGCGTGCTGGTGCCGTTGGCCACCAACTATCTCGCCCTGCGGGGCCTCCAACTGCTATTGCGTACGGTGCGGTTGGTGCAGTCGCGGCTGAATGCGAGCCTCCGCATTGAAGGCCTTCTGCCGACGCTCTACGACCGCCGCACAAGCCATCATCAGGAAACGTTGCAGGAAGTCCGTCGCATCTTTGGCGAGCAGCACATCCGTGTCTTCGAGACCGTCATTCCGCGCAGTGTGCGCTTCGAAGAATCCCCCATCACGGGCACACCAGCGGTGGTGTATGCGCCGAATACGCCCGGGGCGCAGGCGTATCGGGAGCTCGTTCAGGAGGTGCTCATCAATGCCTAAGCGTGCCAAACTCACTGGAGTCGATCGTTTGTTTGAAAACGCCCCCGCGCCGTTCGCAACCAAACCGCAGGACACCGTAAAAGCGTCGGGATCCTCCGCTCCTAAGGCCGGACAGCGGTGGGACGACCGCTATCATCGCCGCACGTTCTATTGTGAGGACGAGAATTGGGCCGCGCTGCAGGCCTGGTGCAAACAAACAGGCACTAGTCATTCAGCGGCGCTAAATGCGGCGTTGAAAGCGTTCTTGAACTCACACGAGTGACTCAAAGAGTTTACCGTTGACCGTATACGATATGCGTCTCGGATCGCCGGGGAGCGATGAATGGAGACGGTCCTTGGGAATCGAACCCAACTCCAGGGTTCGCGTTCCCGGACACTCGGTTGCAGACGAGGGAGCCCGCCAGTGCCCAATGACCGTCATGGTAGCATCGTGCTCCACGGGTATTTATGCATCAATAGGTCATGAATCGCATGCTATCGATCTTCGACCAAAATCACGGGGGCAGAATTATCGGGGTTTGTGAGCATTGGCACCAAAAACCCGAATGCCGATGTACGGAAAAGGACTGTGGAGATAGAATGGTCGCACGTTGTTACGCAACATCATCTCACACAACGAGGTGGCATCGTAGCGGGGGCCTACCCTTCCACAGGTGCCGACTCCCGCGTCGACCGCCGCCGCACCAGCCAGGTGGCCCCGAGGCTGGTGAGCATGGTCACGCCCAGCGCGGCCGGGTCGATCCAATGCACGACGAGGTCCGTGGCCGCCACCGGGGACGGCAGTCGCCACGCGATCGCGCCCAACAGGCCCATCAGGCTCCACACGAGCACCACCCGGCCCCGCGGCGAGAGAGATAACCCGTCTTGAAGATTGATCGTGAGGACAAACACGTGGAGGGTCAAGTACA
>NZ_JABBVZ010000161.1 GCF_012933365.1 Sulfobacillus harzensis
ACCTCCAACCAAGGATTTCCCTTACCGTACCATAACCTTCCGTGATTATCACGAATTAAGGAATGGTTCTACTAGGAGGCTAAAATGGCGACGATTGAAGAGAAGGCATCGCCCGCTGCACGTTTCAGTTACATGAGTTCCGGCGTTCTTGGCCTCGGCATGTTTGGCATCTCGTTGGCGGCCGGCATCTATAACAGCTATGTGCCGCTTTTCATCCGCCATTACGTCCCAAGCGCCGCCATCATCGGGCTGATTGTGTCCGTGCGCACCCTCATGGGCGTCGTGCTCAACACGTATTTCTCCGCCCGCTCGGACCGCACCCAAACCCGCTTTGGCCGGCGCCTGCCCTACATCCTCATTGGAATGCCCGTGACCGGAATCCTGTTTATGCTGTTCCCGTGGCAAATTGGGGCCGCCTTTTTAATCGTGGTCGATTTGGTGTACGCCGTGGCCTCCAATGTCTTTTACGCCCCCACCATTGCCTTGATGCCAGATGTCACCCCGGCGCCTCGGCGAAGCCAAGCCAACGGCATCATCAACGCAATGGCCGGACTCGCGGCACTGCTCGCCTTCTTTATAGGCCCGGCGTTGTTCCACATGGGACGGCCGCTGCCCTTTTTAGTGGTTGGGGTGCTATTCTTCATCATCCCCTTCATCATGTGGCGGGGAATCCGCGAACCAGCAATTGGGGCCCCGTCCAGCGACGGGGTGGGCATTCGTCATCTCCTCCATGCGGCCCGTCGGATCGTCGCCCGTCCCGACCGAACGGCCCTCTTGCTGCTGGCCGCCGTCTTCTTTTGGTCCGGCGGCGAGAGTTCCGTGGAGACCTTCTTTGTCACTTACGGTGTCTATCATTTGCACCTAGCATCTGCGACAGCGGTCATCACCATAGGCCTATTCGCGCTGGCCTACCTCATTTTTGCGGTGCCCAGCGGATTTCTTGCCGCTCGTTTGACCCGTCGACGCTTGGTGCTGGGCGGAACTGTCGGTCTTGCTCTGGCATTCTTTGCGCTAAGCTTTTTGAGCTCAGTGTGGCCCATTCGAGCATTTGCCTTGGTAGGGGGATTCTTTTGGGCATTCATAAACATCAACGGATACCCGTGGTTCACAACCCTTGCCGAACCAGCCGATGTCGGGGCATTTACGGGTCTTTGGCTGATGGCCGCAGGACTCGGCAATTTTGTCTGCCAGCCCGCCATCGGATTTCTGATGGATCGACTAGGCTACCCGTGGCTCTTTTATGGGGCGGCCGCGTCCGTGTTACTGGGATTTTTGGCCGTTCTGTTCACGCCCCGCAGAAAAGTGCTGGCCAGCTAGGTAGAACGATGCGCCGGGTACATCTCGTCGCACGCAAGGAACAATAATCGCGGACGACCGAGGCCGTTCCGCCCGAACGTCCCGAAAAAAACAAAAGTGAAGGAGAACCACGCCATGAACGTATTATTTGTTGCGGGCTTCGGTCCCATTGTTGGAGATGACCCCGTGGGAGAAACCGTCGCCTTTTACCACGATGTCCTCGGAATTGCCCTCGAGCAGGAAGGCGACTATTGGCATACCGGACACTTGGACGGTGTGAAGCACTTTGCCCTCTGGCCCTTGTCACAAGCGGCCGAATCTTGTTTTGGCACGTCAGTCTGGCCCAGTGACCTACCCAGACCCCAGTCTTGGATTGAACTCGATGTGGAAGACGTCGCTGAAGCGACCCGTGAACTTGAATCCCGGGGATACCGTGTTCTCGTATCGAACCGGCTAGAGCCTTGGGGACAAACTGTCACACGGCTTCTCGCCCCCGACGGTGCACTTCTCGGATTGACCCACACGCCGTGGATGCGCAACTCCTGAGTTCCCAAAAGTGCACCGAAAAACAAGCCGTACCGGAAATGACGACGTTCATGTCTTGGGTCAATCCCCGTATCAGCCGAGATTGACCCAAGTGGATTTGACTTCTGTGTAATGACTGAGCGCGTAGGATCCCATTTCACGGCCAACCCCGCTCGCCTTAAAGCCCCCCCAAGGACTCGTGGCATCCAGCAGATTGTAGCCGTTAATCCATACCGTCCCCGCTTTCAGTTTTTCGGCTACTTTGATCCCCTGGCGAATATCTTCCGTCCACACGGCCGCCGCCAGCCCATATGGTGTGTCGTTGGCGCGCCGCACCACCTCGTCCAAATCCTCGTAGGGCAACGCCGTAAGCACAGGACCAAAGATCTCCTCTCGGGCAATGGTTAAGTTGTCGGTTCCGGCAAAAATCGTCGGGCGGACAAAGTAGCCGCCACCCGCCTCGTAATTTCGTTCTCCTCCCACCACCAACTCGGCGCCTTCCCGCTTGCCGCTCTCGATATAATGGAGAACGCGTTCCATTTGTGCTTCCGAAACCAGCGGCCCCATCTCCGTACTCGGGTCGATCCCAAGACCTTGGTGAATGACCTTGGCTCTCCGCGCCACATCCGACACCACGCGTTCGAATTGGCTCTTTGGCACGAAAAGACGTGACCCCGCGCAGCATACCTCACCTTGATTAAAGAAAATGCCCATCATCGCCCCGCCGACGACAGACTCCGGATTGGCATCGGGCAGAACAATGTTGGGCGACTTGCCACCCAATTCTAAACTCACTCGGGTGAACCGGTCCGCTGCTGCCACCATGATTTCTCGACCGACCCGTGTTGAACCAGTGAACGAGATCTTCTGCACCCCCGGATGCGCCACCAGCGCTCGACCCGCTTCGTGACCGAATCCTGGGACAATATTCAGCACACCGGGCGGGAATCCCGCCTCTTGAGCCAATTCACCCAAGCGCAAAAGACTCAGGGGCGTGATTTCGCTGGGCTTAATCACGACAGTGTTTCCGCAGGCCAAAGCCGGGGCTATTTTCCAGGACGCAATCATCAAGGGAAAATTCCATGGTACAATCGCCCCCACAACGCCCAAAGGCTCGCGGCGCGTGTAAGCCAGATACCGTCCAGGAGCCGACACCGGAAGTGTCTCTCCTGTTAACTTGGTCACCCAGCCAGCAAAGTAGCGAAAGTGCTCCACGGTCAGGGGGACATCAGCAAGCATTGTCTCGGTGATGGGTTTCCCGGTGTTAATCGATTCGATTTCGGAGAACTCCTGGGCGTGCTCTTCTATCAAATCCGCCAACTTCCATAGAAGGCGGGCCCGCTCGGCCGGAGTAATCCGGCTCCAACGTCCGTTGAAGGCTTTGTCAGCGGCCTTCACCGCCCGATCAATATCCTCCGCACCGCCGGCCGCCACCTCGACCAGATTTTCACCGCTGGCCGGGTCCTTGACCCACAAGCGCTGGTTGTCCGCGCTGTCCTGCCATCGCCCGCCAATCAACATCGGCCGCGGCCGGGACAAAAAGTCGCGTACCTCGGGGCTAATCCACTCGGATTCTAAAACCATACGCTCCCTCCTCTGGTGCTTCCGCCATCTTCCCTCTCCCCTAGCCGACCTCGAGTACCACCTTGGTCGCCATCTGCTGGTGGAAGAGCCGATATCCTTCCGCTGCGTCTTCCAAAGGCAACCGGTGGCTTATCACCTGCGTCGGATCGACCCGTCCGCTAGCCAGAAGACGCAAGACCTCATCAATATCCCGGTGAATGTTAGCCAAACCGACCCGAAAGCTGATATCGCGTGTCAGCGCAGTCATTAAGGGGTAGTCCCAGTGGGCCTCCGCGGTGACGCCCAGCGCAGAAACACGCCCTCCCCCACGCACGAGTTGAAAGGCTAGGGACAACGTGGTCGGGCCCCCCACCGCTTCGATGACAACATCCACCCCTAGCCCACCGGTGTCTTTGAGAATACGGCGGACGGGGTTAGTGCGGTCCGAAGGCACCGGGCGCGCCCCAAAGGCAGACGCTTGCTCCGCACGGACCGTATCCCGATCGATGCTGTAAACCACACCAGCCCCGAGCGTCTGGGCGGCCATCACCGCCATCAATCCCACGGGCCCGGCACCGATGACCGCAACACTTTCGCCGGGCGCCAGATTGGCATTCTTCACCGCCCCGTAGGCGGTGGTGAAAATGTCCCCAGCAAAGAGAGCGCTGTCATCCGCCATGGCATCGGGAATTCGGCGTAGGTTAACGTCGCCCCAAGGGACCCGAACCCACTCGGCTTGCGCTCCGGGGTAGTCACCGAACGCCATGCCATAGCCAAGCACCCCGCCGCGTTGGCATTGATGGAATTGCCCAAGCCGACATAGCGAACAGAGACCGCAAGCCACATGAAAGGTGCCCACCACCCGATCGCCGACTTGAACGGTTTTGACCCGGGGCCCGACGGCCTCCACCCGGCCCACATACTCATGGCCGAGAACGGTCCCCGGTTTTATCCCGGGGATATCTCCGCGGTACAGATGCAAGTCCGAACCACAAATAGCCGCGGTCGTGACCCGGACTACCACATCATCCAGATCTTGAATCGTGGGAGGAGCCACGTCTCCGATACGAACCGTTTCGAGGTCCCAAAATTGGGCGGCCTTCATGCTCCCGCCCCGGGAAATACGGAGTCGATGCGGGCGGCGGCCCGCACGAGTTCCGTTGCTGCCGGAACGTACCGTGCAAGCACCACCATATTGCCACGCGTCAAGACCAAGCGGCCCCGCATGATGCCGGCAATGGCCTCTAATTCGCCATCCATAACCTCCCGCCAGGTAAAGGGATCGGCGGTGATGACGTAAGGGGCCTGGTCCAGGTCCTCGTCCGTCGCCAGACGCGCTTCTCGGCACTGGCCATGAAAGAGATCCACATAGACGGCCCGCTGTTCCGGAATGTTCTCATCCGGATCCGCCTCCATCACCAAGACCAACGGCCATTCCCAGGTTGCCGCCGCCTCTTGATAGGCGCGAGATTGGTTCAACTCCGTCTGCCATGCCTGGGCCCATTCATTGGTAAAGACTTCATAAGCCATTACATTTCCTCCTACCTTAGTTTTTTGTGTGAAACCTGTTGTTCTCATTGATTTTTGTGAAATCCCGGGACCTCTGCGACCG
>NZ_JABBVZ010000162.1 GCF_012933365.1 Sulfobacillus harzensis
CACCACAACCGTACCAACGGGGGGATTTTTTCCTCAACTGTCAAAGTCCGCCGAAATCACATCTCTACAGGACGCTTTGTCGTAGGAACCAAACTCGCCCGGGGTGGAAAGGTCTTTCGAGTACGGTATTCGCAATCTGACACTTCCGTGACCACAGCCGGTTCTCTGTGCCGCAGGTGGATGACTAACGTCAGCCGACGATAGTCCCCGCTGTCACCTGTCGGCGTGGCGCTACGATTAGGTGTGCCGGGAAGCCGAGCGATCGGACCGTTCCCCAATGAGCGCCTTGCCTCCCGTACCGTATCCCCGGGCGGCGCGCACACCTTGCTCGACATCAGGGACCCGAGCCCCATGATCGGGACCGGGCCAGCATAGTCCCTTAACCCCGTGGCTTTTCGGCCTGGCGCGCCTGCAATCTCCTGGGGCGTCCAGGTTCCGCCGATAATCGGAAATGGTTTTAGGCTGCCTTACGGCATGGGCTTAGCATTCATTGGGCGGAATGGCGGGACGCCTTCGGGTAGGCCGGGGATCCGGTGTGGTTCGTTGTGCCATCCCTGAGCCCTGCGGCCGAAGAACACGTGGTGCCCATTGCGTCGTTTTGGAATGATGACGTGTACTGGGTATCCGACACTGGGGGGCGCATCGGCGACGATCTTAAGAGCTCGGTCCAAGGGGCGGGACAAGTCAGGGGTCGAGACGCCATATATTTGACGTCCAGGACGGCCAGGGCATCAGAGAGGCGGCGGTGTGTTCCGGTGGGATAGGGCGTGGATCACCTAAGCGACATCCCCTCTGGGTATAGATCGCCCTATTAAATCTCCTTCCTGATGCTCCAACCCCAACCTAAGCGCTCAACCCGGGGACCTCGACTCAACGTGGCTCTCCCATAGCACGCCCTCTATCAGGCTTTCGATCCGGCATTGGCTTAAACGTTTGCCTCCCGCCGGGAGTCCCCGTTTCCTGCTGCGCCGCGCGCGAAGAAAAAACCTACGATTATCCCGATGATTGGCATGCTGCCAAACACCGCAGATGCACCGAAGACGTGAAATGCCAGGCTTCCTAGTGCTATTCCGATAAAAAATGCCGCATTTTGCGCCATTCCCACGGCACCAAAATATGACGCTGTGCTTTCCTCGCGCGGCAAAGCGCTGACGCGATTGTTGAGCTCAATCGCCCACAGCACCTCCCCCATGGAGTAGAAAAACATGCCCATGACCCACGCCCAAACGGAGCCGATGGTACCGCCGAGAGTCAACCCTATTCCAGTCAACAGCGCGCCCACACTGAATGTGGCGGTAGAATTCTTGCGCGCCGACACTTTCAGAGCCAGCGGCTGACAGGCCACTACGACGACGGTGCCGAGAGCGACGATGGGACCAAAGACGGCAACCCCGTCGCGGAAGTGTTCGGTGAAGTACAGCGGGACGGTGGAATCCAATTGCGACTCCATGATTGTTAGTAGAAACATCGAGACTACCGTGTAACGTAATGGCTTATCGGCCAGGACCCCCTTGACCACCGGCAACAGCCGAGGACGCTCCGACGCCAGTACCGGCTTCGACGCGTCGACGGAAGCAGCGGAGCGATCTCTCCAAAACAGGATGACCAAGACGATAAACATGGCAACGCGCACGGCGCTCAGGAGCATGATGGGGACGTTCGATTGTCCTGCCCTTAAGAGTTCGGAAGCCATGAGCAGCCCCAACAGAGCACCCACGTTATTAATCCAATAGAGATAATTTTGCAAGATGCCCCGATGCGTAGGAGAGGCAGTCAGATTGAGGATACTCTGAATCCCACCCGACGTGACAGACATCGCCAGCCCCGCTATGATCATGAGAAGGAGAAGGTCCACGAAGCGATGGACGAGAGCCACCGCCCCCACGCTTAAACCATAAACCAGAAGTCCAAGCGTATAGGCTCGCACGACGCCTATTCGATCAGCGACGTATCCGCCTGCCAGGCCGAGTAGCATGACCGCCAAAAAGGGCACTGAAACCAGCAGCCCGGACTCCGAGGTTGACAGGCCCTGGGCATGCCGAAAATAAATCAAGAAAAATGGTTCGACCATGTAAAATGTTGTAGCTGACAGCAGCGCAACGACAAGCAGGAGGGTCACGCGGGGATTGAATACCTGCCGCCACGGGGATGGGGGTACTGCAACCGCATCGGGTGTTTCGGACATGTAAATCCGTTCCTTTCACGATCGCCGGGACCGGTTTCTCTCCAGACCCGCCCCGTTGTGCCGCTCAGGGGTGGAACCACAGCATGAACCGGGTTTAGGAATCCAACTATACCATATGTCCCATGGCACTGCCCATCGGGTCAGGTGGACCATCACCGTAGGCCATCGACGTCACCCGCGATATTTCAGTCGGGATTTCACGGCGGCCAGGATGACGCTTGCTTACGGGTCAGTGCCCGAACGGAGAGCCTTCTTGGGGACGACCGAGGATGCCCCGTATCGGCTTGGCGCTGGCCAAGCACCTTCAGACGTCCTTCCGAGAAGCCGTGTGCCGGGCCCCAGGGGACATGCCGTCGAGACAGAGGTCCATAAAGAGAGCCCATTAATGGACCGCAAGGCCCCTTGCAACAGGCAAAGCACTACTCTCGATAGACGAGATGAGGCTGCCCCGTTTTGGAAAAGTCGAAGTAATAATTGATAATCAAAGCTGGTGAGCGTTTGGCGAATTGGTTGAAAGGGATATTCGGCTCCCCTGTGGCAATCCACCACAACTGGCCGACGATAGATGGGCCGCAAGCATTGGCCAAATCCGAGGCATAAGGCGATTGGCGTGCAAGGCCCTCTTGGACATTGGACGGCTGATACGGTTCAAATACTTTAGTGGACCAGATGCGGGGATGATGTCGGACGTAGTCATTGAGTAATCTGAGGGTAGCGGTACTGGCGTTGTTTGGCGGCAACTCGGTTTGGCCAAGAGATATTGGAGCTGGACACGATGGAAGGGGCGGTCTGCTGGTGGAGCCCCTGCGTGTCGATGCCACAGCCGTTGATCGGGGCCGAGTCCCAGCCGCGGACACCGTGCCACAGCCAGCAGCGAATACCATCATGGCGAAGCCGACGGCAGCAAGTTTCTCAATGGTCGCCATGGCAACCCCCTTTATCTCTACTGACAACGGGGAATACTACACCCATCAAACGCTACGCCAACCTGGTTCGGTCACTCCGTAAACCGGCGCGCCCAATCTCCCAAGAGCCGAGGCTCATTAAGACACGCTTTCATCTGTTGTGTCCTCTTAATCTGCCACAACGACGCGGGGATAATTGAGGTTACACCAATGATCATGCTTTAGCTCGGCGTCCTCCCCATTCACCGAGGCGACAACGGTCTATCCCCAACGAGAGACTTCCCATAATCCCCCTAAAGAACTCCCCACTGCGGAGGTGTGATGCACATCACGCCATTTTCGGCAAGGTGTGGCATGCTCGTAAACAGGAGGGGATGCCTAGATGAGTGAAAATCTTGATGGATCTTTACGACTAGATTGGAGTACCGTGTTACCCGAAGCACGGGACGCTATGGTGCAGTTAGAGTCGGTCGCCCACCATGCTGGAATCCCTCGGGAAATCCTTGAATTGGTGAAAATCCGTGTTTCTCAGATAAACGGGTGTGCCTACTGCCTGGACATGCATACCAAGGAGGCACGAAACGCGGGCGAGCGGGAACAACGTATTTATGCGCTATCCGCGTGGCGCGACGCCCCTTTTTATTCACCACGGGAACGTGCCGCGCTCCAATGGGCCGAAGCCGTAACAAAAATATCCGAAGGAGTCTCTGACACCGTATACCAAGCGCTTGAAGAGCAATTTAGCCCGCGTGAGATTGCGGCTTTGACGGCCGGCGTCATCGCGATTAATTCCTGGAATCGCTGGGCGATTAGTCTTAAAGCGGAGCAACCGGGAACCTATCGCCCCGATTTAGCGCGATAAATGAACGGGGGCGGCAACGTGCCGCCCCATCGTCTCTTGAGTCACGCTTAATTCCGTGTCAATAAAATGGCATACCGCGTGGGACCCGATTCTTGGTACTCCACTGAAAATACACCGGGTTGTTCCGCGTCCAACTGATACAAAAGCGGCTTGGGATCGTGGTCGTTGATAAGAAGTGCCGAAAATCCCTTGGGGACGGCGTCAAAGGTTGCTAAAATCGTCTGGTGCTTAACCGGCGGGGGCAACATCGGTGCGTTGATGATAATGACTGGCTCAGACATCGAAAGCGGTACCTCCTATTGCTCAAAGTGTGTGTCCATGAAGAGCTTACGGTTCACCCTCCAATGACGTCGTGACCAGGATCACACCGACGGGCACAATTTATCAGATGCGCCGTAAAACGCCGTTCAGGGCGGAGATATAAGGCGCTGACCCTGTAGTAGGGGTCAATCCGGGGTGTCCTGTTGTTCGATGTATTGCCGAATGATGGAGCGAGGGGCTCCCCCCGCCGATCGGCAAAATAACTCGGCGACCAGAGGCTGCCGCCCCCCAGCTCCCGCTCAATGCTCGGATAGTGCTTCTTACGGATCAGTCGGGATGAGACGCCCTGGAGGCTATTCACCAGTCGAGAAATCGCGACTTTTGGCGGGTATGTGATCAGCAAATGCACATGATCTCGCTCGCCGTCGAATTCTTCCAGCGTCGCTTCAAAGTCCTGGCACACGTTGGAAAAGATGGCCCGCAGATCCTCCAAGATCTCTTTCGTGAAGACCAACCGCCGATACTTCGCCACAAAGACCCAATGCACGTGTAAGGCGAAAATACAATGTCTGCCGGTGCGGTAGTCGCTTGAATTCGCCATAGACCAAGCGTATAATAGAAACAACTGTTCTCCAATAAAAGAGGGGGGGAACTTTACGCACGAAACCACCGTCTTCACCTATCGGATTTCCCTCTCCCCGACCGAATGGGCCAAGGCGTCCGCCGCCCGAAGCGCGGCTGGAGACC
>NZ_JABBVZ010000163.1 GCF_012933365.1 Sulfobacillus harzensis
TCGACAAAAGGGCTGGGAATCCCTGCTTTTATGCGGTTTTCAAGGATCCGACGCGGTGATTTTTTCAGCACAAACTAACTAGATAGAAGGTACCTTTTAGGTCGTCGGATCCAAAACGCAAATCCTGATCAAACCGCGCGATGCGTTGATCGTTCAGGTCAATATGAAACAGTTTTCCTTGGTCTATTGCTTGGGCTACCTCATGCACGGGATTCAGCCCCGCCATTTTCGCGTGCGCGATCTCCGGATTGACGCCGACCAACTCAGGATGGGCCAAAGTAGCAATGAAAGCTAACATGGAACCAACCGTCGGCAAATAAAGGTCGCTTCGTGGCTCATTGGGCTTAGGTTCTAACGCGACACGCATTGGGTAGCCCTGGGTCATGATGTGTTCCGTCAACGCATCGATACCCTCGCGGTACCACGCCAAGGCTTCCCGTGGATCCTTCGCGCCATCAACTTCGGCCCCTTCACGGCCACCCCACAAAACAAAAATACCCGCACCGAGCTCATGACCCAAGTCCATGGCCCGTTTGGCCTTGTCGACGGCGAATCGACGGACCGCTTTTGCTGATGAGGTAAATGCACCATCCTTAAACACCGGGTCGTAGAACAGATTCACGGTCACCATCGGCACAACCATGCCGTAATCATCAAGAGCCTGCTTAAAATCCGCTACGATACGATCGCGTTCGCGAGCCGAAGCGCCAATCGGCACCAAGTCATTGTCATGCAACGTAACCCCGTAAGCGCCAAGACGACTTAATTCACGAACAATGGTGGTCGGCGGAATACTTTCGCGGACGGCCTCCCCAAATGGATCGCGTCCTCGATTTCCCACTGTCCATAGGCCGAACGTAAATTTGTCGCTAGGCTTGGGCTGCAACGTAACATCGCTCATCTCTTGCATCTCCTCTCTCAGATTTAAGGGCATCTCTTGCTTTCAACACTAGGACACGGTGGCTCGAGAACCGAATTCGGACAGATTGTCCCATGTCACGTTCTCGGGGATTTCGACACGGTGCACGGAATGGATGGTTTGTGACGACGAACCGAGGTAGACCTCAGCCATTCCCGACTCTAGCGCCCACTTTCCATCCATATTTACAAACGCCAGTTCTTGAAGGGGGATTCGGACCGTGACAGTGCGAGTCTGGCCCGGCCGCAGAGAAACACGGGCGAACCCTTTTAGCTCCTTAACTGGCCGGGTTACTGACTCGGAAGGACAACGAACATAGACTTGAACCACCTCAACGCCGGAACGCGTGCCCACGTTTTCGACCGGAACCACAACTTCGATTTCCCGACGCGGGACGCCCCAATTCAGGCTAACGCTGGAATCACCATACCGAAACCGTGTGTAGGTGAGGCCATAACCAAACGGAAACCGCGCCGATACCAGGTCATCGACATAGTCGCCATGCCAGTGGGAGCGGCCTCCCGAGGGCTTATGGTTGTAATACGTGGGAACGTGTCCGGCGCTCCGCGGAAAGCTAATTGGCAAGCGCCCAGCAGGTTCGGCATCCCCAAACAACACATCGGCAATAGCCGTTCCCCCTTGGGTGCCCGGAAGCCATGCTTCAACAATGGCTGCCACTCTGTCCATCCATCCCCCGGAAACGGGGCGCCCGCCGACCAAGACAACCACGACCGGAGTGCCTGTTTCCAAAACGGTGCCTATGAGTTCCTCTTGAACCCCCGGCAATCGCAAATCAGAACGGTCACGTGACTCGCCACTCGTTGCATCGAGTGTAAGTCCCGACTTGTCGCCGACCACTAATATTGCAACCGATGCCTGACGTGCGACATCTCGGGCCTCATCGAGACCGCTCCGATTCTCACCGGTAACGTCGCAACCTTTGGCATATGTGACATGTCCGGTCTTTTGACGGATGGCGTCCAGAACGGTAGGAAGAGGACCAACAACGCCATTCAAGGTTAGGGACGGGGGGAGTGGCTGCGAAAACACGTTCCCCTCCTTTTGGAGGTTCAGCAGTGTTTCAATATGACAGGGATAGGCGTAATCGCCCATGAGATTGCGCAGATCATCAGCATTGGGTCCAATAACCGCTACGGACGCCACCGACTTTTGCAAAGGCAAGATACTGCCTTCATTCTTTAGCAAGACTAAAGACTGCCGCGCAATTTCTAGGGCTAGTTCATCGTTCCGAGGATCGTCAAAAACCTCCGGGACCGATGGTTCATCTACCATTGCTGCGTCAAACAGCCCGAGCTTCATCTTTTGCCGCAGAACATGCCGTACCGCTTCGTTGAGAAGTTCCTCGGCAATCCGGCCGTCTCTCACCGCCTCAACGAGGGCATCTCCGTACGCATCCCGGTTGGGCAATTCCACATCCACCCCGGCCGTTAATGCCAAACGGGCGGCCGCATCTCTGTCTTGGGCCACATGGTGATAGTCCTGCAACATCGCTATGCCAAAGTAATCCGACACGACCGTCCCCGCAAATCCCCAATTCCTGCGCAGCAACCGTAATAGGTCAATATGAGCATGCATGGGAAGGCCATCCAGTTCGTGGTATCCCGGCATAATCGATTCGAGGCGGGCCTCTTTCACGGCCGCCTCAAAAGGACGCAAGACAATTTCATGGAACTCTCGTGGAGGAATGTGTGCGGGTGCCCAATTGAGGCCCCCCTCTGAGAAGCCGTATCCGGCATAATGCTTGCCGGTTGCGACAACACCTTGGTTCCAATCGCCATCCGCCTGCAAACCGCGAACAAACGCTACGCCCAGCCGAGAAGTAAGGTACGGATCTTCCCCAAAGGTTTCCTCCAGACGGCCCCAGCGTGCGTCCCGTGCAACATCCAGCAGCGGCGCAAGCGCTTGATGGGCGCCAACTGATCGCATTTGTTGGCTAATGACAGTTGCCATTTGTCCGACAAGGTCAACATTCCACGTGCTTGCTGTACCAATAGCCTGCGGAAACAATGTGGCCCCACGTGCCATATAACCGCTGCAGGCCTCCTCATGAACTAACGCAGGGATTCCTAACCGTGTCTCTTTAATGAGAAATTGCTGGATGCGGTTGGCTAGTCTAGCCGTCTCGGCCGGCATCAGATTGCTTGCCCCGCCAATGCGGGTAATGTGCCCGATGCCGTGGGCCAGCAGTTGCTGAGCTTTCTCTTCAGAGAATTCCACGCCATCCAGCAACTCGTATACCCACACCGCACCGAGTTGGGCAACTTTTTCCTCCACCGTCATGCGGGCAAGCAGTTCCTCAACGACTTCATCGTTACCTGATGGCATCATTGACCTCCCCTCTCACGCGATTAGGTCATGGAATATCAAGGTGATTAGTTCGCGTTATATGTAATTCCACGGTAACGATTCGATTTGCACTCTGCAATTCCCTTCTGAAAAAATCAATTTTTTTCTGCGAATGACTACAGTTCAGTCTTTCGGCTATGCTAGGCTATTAACCAAATCGTATTTTAAAAGGAGCGTATCATGCCTATATCGGTCGCACGCCATAGTCTCATGCGAAAAATGAATGAAATTGCAGTTCTGACCGTTATTCGGCGCAACGGCCCCACCTCTCGCAGGCGCATTGCTGAAATTCTAGGACTGACAAAATCAACTGTCACCGTTGCTTCCCAGAGGCTTTTAAACAAGAACATTTTGATGGAAGTCGGCTCCGTAAGCACTGGTCCAGGACGTCCCGAGGTCCTTCTGAATGTAAACCCTGACGCCGGATACATTATTGGGGCCTCCCTTGACGTCGGTACCTATCAAATCCTCATGTTTGATCTCGAAGGTCGCATCCTGAAGGAACACGTAGGATCCTATGATTCCGACAGTCCTGCCGAAGACGTCTTGTCTCTAATCGCTCACGACGTCGCAGCGGTGAAGAACAACATTGATAACAGCCGCTACTGGGGTTTCGGAATGTCGATCCCTGGAATTATATCGACCACCGGCGAGGTGATTTATGCCCCCAACGTCAAATGGCGGCACGTTGCCGTTAAGGAGTACTTTGTCACTTTGTTTGGAGAACCAGTGTTTATTATTAATGACGCAAATGCCGGCGCCGTAGGCGAATACTTCTTCGGCGACGCCCAACAGAGCGAATTGCTCATCTACCTGTCTTTGGGAATGGGAATCGGCGGCGGCGCGGTCGTGAATGGAAACCTGCTTCAAGGCGTCACAGGCGCTGGCACAGAGATTGGCCACATGGTTGTCGATGATAGCGGGCCCTTGTGCCGTTGCGGCCGACAAGGATGCTTTGAGGCTGTCGCGTCTGTCCGTGCTTTAACCGAGCGGGCCATGCGGACCACGGACACGCGCGGTTGGATCGAGCTTGACCGCATTCTGGTTGGGTTCTCCAATCGTGAGCCGTGGGCGGTCCAGGCCGTGAACGACACCATCCACTACTTGGAAACGGGGATTATCAACGTCGCCAATGTGTTCGATCCGGACACGATTATTTTAGGCGGACCATTGGCGCGACTCGGCACCTACCTGTGCGATCGCGTCAGCAATGCGGTGAATCACTATGCCATTGCAGGTGGACGTGGGCATGTTGCTGTGCAACTCACTTCACTGGGCAACAGCAGCAGCGCCATCGGTGCTGGTGCCATGGTACTTCACACGGCCGTCGAAAGCCGCGAAGAAATTCGTTAAGGACAATCCAGTGCACGCACTACTTTCCGAATCCAGCCAACAGTCCTCGCCGAAGGTATCGGCCGCCAAAGATGTACGCTAGCAACAACGGAATGGCCGACAACAATACCGCAGCCATCGTAAGGGGCACATCCATCGTATGTTGCCCCTGGAACTGCACGATCGCCAGCGGAAGCACCTGGACGTTGGCCGACTGTGTTAATACCAAAGGAAACAAAAAGTTATTCCACGACTGCACAAATTGGTAGAGTAGGAGGCCCCTTGCGGGGCCGTCCCCTCATCGAACCGGACTTGTGGTTTTCCCACATCCGGCTCTCCG
>NZ_JABBVZ010000164.1 GCF_012933365.1 Sulfobacillus harzensis
GGTCGCAGAGGTCCCGGGATTTCACAAAAATCAATGAGAACAACAGGTTTCACACAAAAAACTAAGGTAGGAGGAACATTAACGCGGGCCAAAAACCGGCCGCGGTTCGGGCGGCTTGGTCAGCAACGCTTCACGCATGGCCCCCAAAACTGCCCGGGCAAAGCGATCCCTCCACGCATCGGGAAATCCCCGATTACTGACCACCGCGCCAAGTACCTTTTGCAGGAAGTCCACATCGTCCGGAAGGCTCCCTTCGGCAACCCATTTCTGAAAAATACGGTCCGTCTCAGGGCTAAGACGCATGAGCACGTCGGAGGTTGGCTCAGAGCCGACCGCAAAGGTCACAATGGCAGCCCAAGGTGCCCATTCGATCGGTACGTCGGCTAAGGCAAGACACTCGCACGGGGTCGTGTCCGAAGGAGACGCCAGTCGTTCCATCAAGCGCATCATCTCTCGGTTGGCGTTTTCCGGGAGATACCGCGCTGGCCGCACGCGGGTCTCGAAGTGGCACTCCTTGAGGGTTTTAATCCAGCGCTGGGGAACGTCCGAAGCACCGTAGACAGCCCCGGCCACGGCGCCCGCAATGGCCGCGTTGGTGTCGGCATCGCCTCCCAGCATAACACTCTGGACGATGACCTCCTCCAAACTGTCGTCATGCAGAAGGCGATAGAAGGCGTTGTGAAGCGCCACCAACACATAACCAATGTGGTGCGAATAAGGAGGAGGTTGGTGCTCAGCTTGCACCAAAGCATCCAGCACCTCAGATTCTTGGCCGAACCGCCGCTGAAAGGCGACCGCAAATTCATACGCGGCTTGCGCATCAAGTCCCCAGCGAATAATCATTCCCACCGTCGCAACGAAAACCGCCGACGCCTCTTGGCACACGGGATTAGGATGGGTTAGCAGGGCATCTTGCCTACCGAGGTCCGCCAACACCCGGGGATCCTGGGCATATCCCCAAATTGCCAGCGGGCTTTGCCGCATCAGCGCCCCATTGGCCTTGCTGTCATAATTAGCGCTATTTCGCATTCGCTCAGCCATGCCCGACAGGGGCCCTCCATGCGCCCCCGCGATGGCCTGGCGTACGGTCCCGCCCATGTCGAAGGGATGGGAATCAGCCCACCGCACGTAGCCGGACGCTACGCGATCCCAATCCACCGTCTCTGGGCAATCGTTGAGGACATGCAACAACTCGATCGCCATCTCGGTATCATCTGTTAGTTGCCCGGCTGCAGTTCCCCAAGTGGGGCTGGATGCCATCTCCCGCACGCCCTGAGGAAATTGCCGTCGGAGACTATCCGGGGTGGCGAACTCCACCTGACTTCCCAACGCATCCCCGGCCATTTGCCCCCACCAACACCCCCACATGCGCCGGTGGAGTGCAACATCATCTATCGCCATTTCATCCCCTCTTTCCTCACACCCAGCCCTAGGCCTTTCTCCAGGGATCATTATCCCTACGAACCCCTCTTTGGAACACATGACAAGAAAATTTCCGCAACATTGCCTCCTAGACTTCTCATCCGGACTCGCGATCGATATACTATTGCTAACTTCACTACGATAAAGGGGTGACGACATGGCTATACCACCGATGGTGACGGGGTCTGCCTTGTTGTCTCCTGCCCCCGTTTTCCTCACGTCCTCTTTTAAGAAGCTTTAGCCGGTCCCCGGTCAAAACCGCCGGGGCAACCGGCGTTTCCGCGATGCTCCGTCAATCGGCGCAAACCTACCGCGCGCCAAAGCTATACTGAGGAGGACGATAGTTATGCCATGGCCTGCAATTTTCACAGCCATGATTACCCCGTTTACCCCTGACGGCCATCTCAACTTAGACATCGCTGCCCGCCTGGCCCAGCGACTGGCCCACGAAGGCAGCGACGCCCTGATTATCGCCGGCACAACCGGCGAATCGCCTACCCTAACGGATCCCGAGCGCGAAGAGCTCTTCCACCGGGTCCGCCAAGCCGTTCCTCATCTCCCCCTTTGGGTCGGTGCCGGTTCCAACGATACCGCCCACAGCCGCCACCTCGCCCGACAAGCAGAACAATGGGGCGCCGATGGCATCTTAGTGGTCACACCGTATTACAATAAACCGCCCCAGGAAGGACTGTACCGGCATTTCGTGGAGGTCGCGCAAAACGTCAACATTCCGGTGATGCTGTACAACGTGCCCGGACGAACCGGTGTTCACCTAGAAGCCGACACCGCCGCTCGAATCCATGCCGCCTCCCCCAACGTCGTAGCCATAAAAGAAGCGTCCGGACGGCTTGAGGCTTTCCACCAACTGCGAGCCCATGCTCCCCAACTCACCCTTTACACTGGGGACGATTCGCTGTTGTATCCTAGCTTGCTGCTCGGAGCCGTCGGCGTTGTGAGCGTCGCGTCCCATGTGGTGGGCCCCGAGATGCAAGCTCTGTTGCGGGCGGCCACATCGGGACGGCACTCCGAGGCGTACCAACGAGAACAGATGCTGGCACCCATTTTCCGCGACCTCTTTGCTTGGCCCAACCCTATCCCCGTAAAATGGCTCCTCAATCAGTTAGGCATTGACGTGGGTCCGCTCCGTCCGCCGCTCGTCTATCCCTCCGATACCCGCGGGTTGGAGCGCCTATTGGCGGAAACGCTGGCCGTCCAGCGCCAGCGGTCGATCCGAGACGTTTCGGCAGCCGAGGCGTAACCGAAAAGGATTGCACGGGAGACCTGGCCGGCGCAGGGTGTCGGTCAGCTTTTCGGCGTTGGCGCGCGCGGATTGCCGTGAGTCCATTACCAACCAAAAGTCCGACTAAGAGATAGACAAGCCCCCCCATGAGGTCGTAGACAGCTACCGCAACCAAAGCCGAGATGATGGCAAACGGCACCTGTTCCTTCACTGTGCCTGGAGACGTCGGCGGATCGGTAAGCATGAAGAACGCCACAAAGAGTGCGGCATTCACAAACGGAGCTCGCAACGCATCCGCTGGCGTGGCCGAGGGCAGTCCCCAGTGCAATAGCGCCATGGCCAATATGGCCGTGAAATAGGTTCCGAGGAAGACGAGCACTGGGAGATACTTTTTCACCCGAACGGCAACAAAGATACCAGCCGCCAACATCAGCAGTACAACCCACATGGGATCGTTGGGCATGGAGGCCCACCAGCTTTCCGCACCTGAAAAGACCAGCGCCGTAGCCAATAGTCCTGCGGCTGCGGGATTGAAGAGCGGTTTTCGGCCCTGCTTCAAGAGGTGTTTAAAGGACAAAGCTAGAACGGTGGTCAACATGATGAGATACACTGGGGTTATGCTGGACAGCACATCCGTCACAATTAGGGCGGTAATCACGCCACCTATCGAAAACGTCACCTTCCGTTCCATGACCTTTGCCACCGCCGCGTCAAAAAGGACGGCGGCAGCTACCGCAATCAAGGCGTGTGGGATCGCGTGGGCGCCGTATGGGGTCCGGCTTCCAACCCCCGTCAAGAGAATCAGCGCGCCCAGGACGTGCCCTTTGGGCGTCCTCACAAAACGGCGAAACCGTGTAGTCAATGACGGGCTTTGTAATCGTTGGGCATTAGCCATGCCAATATCGCTCCATTCCTGCCGTTTTTATGACCGTTCCGTCCTTCCTCATGATCAAACCCTCGAGACTCATCGACCCGATAAGGGACAAGGCTTCTTCGAGGCCCCCAAAAAAGCGACCGTAGAGGCGCCGGCGGGCAACCCTGTCTCAAGCTCTATCAGAGTAGCCCTCCAACCGCTCTTCCTATGCTGGGGTCTGGGCTATCGTCGGACTTCGCCGACGATAGCTGCCTGAAGTACAGATGGCTACCCCCGCAAGCTCGACCATGTCGGGCAAATCCGAAGAACCTTGTGGGTTCTTTACCCCCACATGCCACCCATTCCCATTGGGCCCCTGGAAGCAAAGATGTCTCCACCAGCCTCAATCACGAACCCGGGAAACTGCCAAGGGCCTTTGCCGCCAAAGCCACCGCCAATCCCTGGCCCACAGCACCAAGATCTAATAGCATCGGGCGCGCGATCCGGACACGGGGCCCGTCCTGAATTTAGTGGCGATTGAACCCAACCTACGCTAAGCGGGCTCCAATCGTCGGTCAAAGCGTCCATCCGTCATTTCGGCGGCACAGGTAGTCGCCAGTGCATGGCATAACGTGGGAGGTACCGGCGCGAGTCTTCCCGGCTATCTACAGAGTTCGCGAAGGGCATGACCCTCGAAATCGGCTGCATACCTCTTCGACCGCCTACATAGAGACGTAGGCTTGATTGACTGCCGCCCGCATCTCGGCGACATGACCTTCCCCAACCAATCCAAAACGGTCGTGCCCATCAGCAAATAGGAATCGGATAGATAATTAGGACGTGGAATTTTCATTGCCATCATCCTAGGCCTTCGCTTTCTGAAGTGCGTTGTACACCGCTTCGGCAAAATTTTCACTGCTGGCGGTGGCTCCGCTTACACCGTAGACATTCCAGGTTTGTTGGGACACCACTTCTTCGGGCATGGTTGGATCAATGTATGATTGCGGGTAATGCATGGCATAATTGGTGATGCGGACCGACGCAATTTTTCCGCCCGAGACGGTTACCAAGACCGACAGTATCCCATACGGATTGGATCCGGATCCACTGTAATGGCCATCCCGATATGCACTTTGAGACGCGGACGTTCTGGCAGGCAGGGAGTTGGAACGCGATGCCGAGGAGCTCGCCGATTGAACGGCGCTCGGTCCTTCCGCGATTGATGCGGTAGGCACCGTAACCAGGTGGCCGGCAGCATAAATGGCTCCTACAGCCGCAGAGCATAGAATCCACAGCTTCGTTGTTGGACTTGCCATTCTCCTGTCTCCTTCCCTGCATATTGCCTCCAGTGTAGTGAGAAAGGATGATGTCCTGTCAAGACCAGCTATGGAGAGTCAAGCTGCCTGTTGGCATGGAAGATCGGGGCGGCAATGTAGGC
>NZ_JABBVZ010000165.1 GCF_012933365.1 Sulfobacillus harzensis
AGAACGTTGGAAAGGGCATCATCAAGGGGGAGCACTTATCCACAGCCGTGATTTGTCCAGTTATGAAAAACCCTCAAATAGGAAATCTCCTGGGTAATGTTTCCGGGATACTTGTTCCAAGCCTGCTCAGGCAACGGTAGCAATTGCGAGAGCCCGTTATAGATAAACCACTCCTGGTTGGCCGGCTGCTTGAGCGTCACCGTAAACTCATATTTGCCATTGGCGGTCACGCTCTGAACGCCAGCGGGAATGTCCCCGGTTCCCGCCCCCACATAGGGCCAGGGAGTCGGCGCGTTCTTATTGGAGATGGCCTGAATAATCTTCCATGTCCATAGCACGTCAGAGCTGGTCACGGGCGTCCCATCCGACCATTTCCAACGGGGATTCATGAAGACATGGTAGACGGTGCCCGCCTTGTTATAGGTAATCTTTTGGGCAATGGAGTCTTTCCAGTCAATGCCGTACTTGTCGTTAATCCAAATTAAGGGCTTGTACAACTGGTCGACAAGCTGAAAATTGTACAAGCTGTTGTTCGACAGGTTCGCCAACGGAAAGAACCAAGTCAAATTGGTATCGGAGGGTAATGCATAGACAATCGTCCCCCCTGCGGCCGGCTTGTTCGCGGCGCTGGGGCTCGTTTTGGTGGGCGCGGACCCGCAGCCTGCCATTACCACAGCAGCCGCAAGGGCGGACGCAGCTCCCAATGCAATGCGGCGAATCCTCATCATGGTCTCCCCTTCGCAAAAGTCTCGTCATGCCAAAAACTGTCCGGGAACACGGACAATTTCGACGTCTTCGAGAGTTTTTCCTGATAAAGGGGTAGCGCGTTGCCGTTCGACACAGTTCGACTAACGGCGAGCGATGATCCAGCGATGCCAACCGAGACGCTTGCGGGGCGCCAGCTCTACCGGCCTGCCTTGCAAAATCAACGCTGGGACGGCCTCCATCATCCAGCGAGTCTCTTCCTCGCCAAAGCGGCGCGATAGCATTTCCACCACCGGAGAGAGCCGCAAGGGTCGCTTGGCCACAGAGTGGCCATCACTGGCCACACTTTGAATGAGACCCGATTCCATCAGTTCGAGACTGGCGGCTTCGACTTCGGGACCAAATTGTCCCAACACTGATCCCGCCGAGGCCACCCCTAATATCTCCATCCGCATCAGCCGCTCGGCTAATTCCGGACGACGGCGCACGCCCCGGTTTCGCTCCGGGTGAATCAAGAGAATGCGGAGGCCCTCGAGCGTTAATTGATACAGGACATCCAGGGTGTAAGCGGGGAAATCGTTGGGCGGAAGCTCCACACAGAGATAGCGCGAGTCGCCGATGGGAAGGTACCGTCCAGCCAGATATCCCTCGGCCAAATCCGGACCCAACCGCACTTCCATGGCTGGAACCAACGCTAAGGGCAGATTTTGGGCTGCGATCATGGAGCGGGCCCGGGCCAACGCTGAGTGATAGGCGGCGGTTTGCACCTCAAAATGATTGTCGTTGGCGTGAGCGACTGCCACAATAGTGCGGGTGCCATCCTGCACCGCTTGTTTCCATACCGCTTCAGCATCTTGCCAAGTCTTCGGTCCATCATCCAAGCCGGCCAGCACATGGGCATGCAAATCGATCACGAAGTTCTCTCTCCCGTACGGTAGGATAAGAGAAGGGATTCGACAGCCGCCGTACGATTCCCTTTTTCGGGAGTGGCGAAAAGGCTAGGACTCCGTTGGGCTACCGATGGCGTACGCCGCATAAGGAAAAGGCTTGCTCCTATCGCCGGATCGCGGGTTAAGCCACTACCCGTTTTGGCTAAAAAAGAAGACTGCCCCGGTTAAGGACAGCCTCCTTTTCCGACCTTCTATCGATAGACGGCGGCTCGCCGTTCCAAGCGCATTCCGATGCGGCCGATAACAAGGCTTAGAATCAGGTAGATCAACGCCGCCATGAGATAGAGGGTTCCCGGCTTTTCCGTGGCGTCAGTACCCAAACGGGCTTGGTACATGACATCCGCGAAGCCCACCAGATAAAGCATGGTGGTGTTTTTCAACTGCAGAACCACGAAACTCACCAAGGGCGGCAACATCGCGGTCATGGCTTGCGGAACAATGATTTTTCGCATGGTGGTCGAAGAGCTCAGCCCCAACGCCATTGCGGCCTCGCGCTGTCCCTGCGCCACCTCCATGATGCCCGAGCGGAAAATCTCGACCGCATACCCAACACCGTAAGCTACCAACCAGATAAGCGCAGCAGTCAAAGGCGAAAACGTGACGCCGATCTGGTTGAAGCCCAGGTAAATGATGAACAGCTGTAAAATCGCCGGCAGACCGCGGATAATCTCCACATACCAGGCGATAATCAACTGCACCACTTTCGGACCATAGAGCCTCCCGGCCGCTGCCAAGATCCCGATAATAATCGAGAGAATGGTGGAGACAATGGTCAACACCACATCCTTGCCGGCTCCCGAGAGGAAGGCTCCCAGGTAGAGCGCAACAACATGCACTAGCGCTCGCCTCCTTGGCTCGCCACCGACTTTAGTTCGCCTCCGGAGCGATCAAGCGGCTTTAAGACGCGGTGGAGAAACTGCTGGGCACGTTCCGTCTGTGGATGTTCCAGCACTTGGCGCGCCGGCCCCTTCTCCACGACGGTATGGTCTGCCATAAACACCACCGTATCCGCCACTTCCTTCGCGAACATCATTTCGTGGGTGACCAAAATCATCGTCATGCCGCCCTTAGCCAAATCCCGAATGGCGGATAGGACCTCGCCCACCAATTCCGGGTCAAGCATTGAGGTTGGCTCGTCAAACAGCATAATTTCCGGATCCATTGCGAGTGCCCGACACAGCGCCACCCGCTGCTGTTCACCTCCGGAGAGGCGCTTCGGATACATCTCCGCCTTATGCGCCAATCCCACCACATCCAGCAGCTCCATAGCACGCTTTTCCGCCTCAGGCCGTGTCTTGCGCTTCACTTCCATGGGCGCCAGGATAATGTTCTCCATCACTGTGAGATGGGGAAAGAGATTAAAGGTTTGAAAAACCATGCCAACCCGGGTACGAATGTCCTGGAGAACCTGTCGCGGCGGATCCGCTTTGCCGCCTTCAATGGTGTAGTTCAGGATCTCCAGGGTTCCTTCGTCAAAGGGATGGAGCCGGTTGATGCAGCGGATAAAGGTGCTTTTACCCGCCCCACTGGGCCCGATAATTGCCACCACTTCGCTCTTATGGACATCCAGCGACACGTTTTCAAATACCAACTGGTCGCCGAACCGTTTGGTCATATTCGTGACCCTAACCGCGACGTCTTTGGACATTGAGCTCCCACCTCGCTAAGAGTTTGGACAAGACTAGATAGAAAATAAAATAGATAATCCCCGCCAGTAGCAGCATGTCGAGCGGCAAAAAGTTGTTGGCAGAGGCCGCATTGGCCTGAAACATCAAGTCGGCCACACCAATGGTGAACACCAGCGAGGTATCCTTGATGAGGTTACTCAACTGGTTGGTGGAAGGCGGCAAAATGGCAAAGAAGGCTTGCGGCAGAATGATTTTCCGCATCACGGTGCCGCTCGGCATGCCAAGCGCCTGAGCCGCTTCGCGTTGGCCCCGATCGACACCCAGGATGCCGCCGCGAAAAATTTCCCCGTAGAGCGTGGCGTAAAAGGCGCCCAGACTCACGATTGCGGCAAGAGGTCCGGGTAGTTTCACCCCAAACTGTGGGAGTCCGTAATACACCCAAAACAAAATGATCAGCACCGGGATAGCGCGGATAATCTCGACAAAAGCCGTGGCAAAACCCTCCAGGATGCGAATCTTGGAGAGGCGTGCCAGGGCCAAAAGAAATCCGAAGCCCAACGCCACGGCCAGCGAGGCGCCGGTTAACTCCAGCGTCACCCCGACTCCCTTCAAGAAAAACGGCAAATACTGAATCCACGCATGCAACATTGTCTGCAACAGTCTTACCTCCCCGACACTTGAGTCAGACGGGGGGACCGCCCCCCGTCAGCCTTCTCACTAGGAATTGGGAGCAGAACTGATGCCTTTCAGGAACACCGGGCTCGTCATGCCATACTTATCGAGGATCTTTTGCTCCGTGCCGTTCTCAGCTATCGTCTTCAGATACGCGTTGAGCTTGTTGAGAAAGCTCTGGCTGTAGCTGCCCTTGGGAACCCCAAAGTATCCGCGAAGACTTTGGATGGGCGGCGAGATGGAGGCCGGGACGGCGCCTAAGATCTTGATATGCAAGGACGGATTTTGCCTCTTGGCCCAGGCGATGTCTGTGTCCGGTTGGAAGTCGGCGGCTACGCGGCCTTCCGAAAGCGCCAAGAAACTTTCGGCCACCGATCCGTATTGGGTCACGTTCGCTCCCGGAACGGCCTGGGCTTCAGGCACCTCGGCCGAACCGGTGACCACCGCAATGGTCTTGCCTTTCAGGGCCGAAACACTGTCCTGAGTCACTCCTGGACTTTGCGAATTGACGGCTATGGCATCGTCGTAATTCAGCATGGGTCGGCTAAAGGAGAGCACCTTCGCACGATTCGCTGTTTTATAGATGTCAATCGTGATGTCAGCTCGCTTGTCGGCTACCGCTTGAATCGACGAGGAGAATGGCAAGGCATCGATTTTCAGCTTCGCGCCCAGCGACTTGGCGAAACCACGTAAAATATCTACGTCGTAGCCGGTCCACTGTTTCGTCTGGGGATTTTGATAGTCTTGCGGGGCAAAGGCCGACTCCGCAATGATTAACTGGTGGGTGGACTTCACCTGACCAAGCAAGGTGTTGCTTGCGCCGGCACTAGAGCCACAGCCAGCCAAGAGAAACGTGCCGACGCCCAATGCGGCGGCCATGCTTATTTTCGATAGATTACCCAACGTTATGGTTCCTCCTACCTTAGTTTTTTGTGTGAAACCTGTTGTTCTCATTGATTTTTGTGAAATCCCGGGACCTCTGCGACC
>NZ_JABBVZ010000166.1 GCF_012933365.1 Sulfobacillus harzensis
GGGCGTGGGGGCAAATGGCCCTGGCGTTCGGGGCAGAATCCTTGCCCCATCTGCAAAACGGAATCCCGAGAGGCTATGGAAGAATCGGGGGCGAGTATCCCATAAGGCCTCCCCTTAATTTCACCGACGTTTTCCGTCTGGAACGCGATATATGGCATATCCCTTGTGGGCATGATTCCCCGTCATCCACGTGACGACAAGCTTGGCTTGGCCCACGAACCGTTCGCCACGATCCAGTGTGCTGCCCCAGGCGCGAGACGTGACCAGGCCTTGCCCGGTGGAGTAGAAACGATGCCAGTGCTCCCCGTGGACCGGATGGGTCAACAGGGTAAACTCGGGGTTTGACAACGGACCGCCCTCGTATCGGATATTAAAATTTAGGTCGGGCGTCACTGACCGCGGATATGATATGGTGGACTTTGGATGGGCGTTTAAATCTGTCTTTGACCCCAACCGTGGCGCATATGCCGATACCTCGTGTCAATGACTGCCGTCATCTTGAACCACGTAAGGATATGTTGAGGGGGTGTGTCGTGCGGATTCCCTGCCCCGTGTGTTAACCGGCATTGTTCCGGACCGGGAACTCACTATTGTATCCATCGAGTCCGACAAATACGCAGTGCGGGTCAATTATCGTGTCGCCCCGCCGCTTCCCGAGGACCGCGGCATGGGTGACGGGGACTTGAGTTGGCGATTTGTTCACTGGCAAATTGACCTGACCGACGACCTAGGCACGACTTATTGGCCAGGCGGTGGGGCCGCCGGGCTGGATCAGGGGGTCCGTTCCCTGACACCACCGTTGCCGTCAGCGGCTTCGGAGCTCACGTTGCGCATTCGCCCGTATCGCGCGGAAACCCCGACCTACACAATGCAAGTATCTGCAGACCATATTCTACGGGTCTAGACGTGGTAGCATCACGGTATACCAAGATCCATATTGATCGGTAGCCTCTTGAAGCCAGCAGCTCTTTTTCTCTAGCAAGGGGCCGCCGGCGTGGTCTCCGACATCGCTTAGGCCGTCTGCGGATGACCCGCGCGGTCCTTAACCAACCACAAGATGTGGCACTTGGCGCTACGCGGCGAAAAACAGCCAGAAAGTGGTTAATCAAAATCTACGAGTCTTCCCGAAGACGTGTTGTTAGGGCGATTTAAAGATAGACATGCCCATCCGTCCCGACGGGGCGTTTTGTATACCTGAAACCGCCCTTAAAGAGTGGATGCAGTTATTTGAGCCCCCGACGGATGAAGAACTGGAATAAATTTATCGAACTAACGGAGAGGGAAGTGCATTTGACCCCTGGCGAGAGGCGAGTCAATAAGCGAATTAGGGGACCGCGGCTACTGTGATAGCGGGGAGTGTGCGAGACCTGACCACCAGTGCTTCCCCTACAGGGTCGGCACGAAACAGCCCCCGCTATTTCGCGATCCTAATGAGGGAGTTTCGGGGGCGAATATGCATGAGGCCTCCCCGCTTGCTTACCGATTTGGCGACGATGAATGGCGGAAGGCCCGGCGATACGTTAATGGTGCGGTGCCTACGATGTCCCGAAAGTGCGTCCGGAGACTGGCGGCAGAACCGAACCCGCAGAGCTCGGCGATTCGTTCCACGGATTCGCTCGTCCGTTCGAGTAATTGTTGCGCGCGGGCGATCCGTTGCCGCAGCACCCATTGATAGGGGGTGGTGCCGGTGACTGCCCGAAACCGGCGCAAAAATGTTCGGGGACTTACGGCGGCGCGGGCGGCCAACCCCTCCACGGAGATGGGGTCGGTGAGGTGTTCGACGATCCAAGACAACAGGGAAGCCAGCCTCACGTCGTCGTGGACCGCCGGCACGGGGACATCGATGAATTGGGCTTGGCCTCCATCGCGGTGGGGCGCCGCGACGAGGTAGCGCGACACCCGGTTCGCCACGTCGGCCCCATAATCCTGCCGCACGACGTGAAGAGCCAGGTCGATGGCTGCCGCCGTTCCCGCCCCCGTCATAATCTGCCCGCCATCGACGTACAGGGCCTGTGGGTCCACCGCAATCTGCGGATATTGGCGGGCGAATCGGTCACTCCACAGCCAATGCGTGGTCGCGCGGCGCCCGTCGAGTAGCCCAGCCGCTGCCAGGACGAAGGCGCCCGTACAGAAGGAGACGAGTCGGACCCCCCGCGCGTGGGCCGCCTGCAATGTCCGGATGAGGGCCTCGGGGACAGCCTGCCGTGTGTCGGCGGGCCAGTCCGGCACCAGCACCGTGTCGGCCATGGCCGTGGCGGCGAGGTCCTGCGGGATGGCCAGCGTTAATCCGCCCTGAGTGCGCACGGACGCTCCGTCTATGGAGCACAAGGCAAGCTCATACCAGGGACCGTCAAACCCTTTGGGTGGGACTCCAAAAACCTCACACACCACCCCGAGGTTAAACTCACTGATGCCATGCATGACAATGGCGGCGATCCTCTTCATGGCGGTATTCTAGCGGATCGTGACCTTTCCGTCACTGGTTGGCGGGGTGTCGGGACCGTACAGTGGCCTGGAGAGAAACACCGAGGGAAGCCCCTCGGAACAAAATCCCGTTCAAGGAGGGCGAATGCATGGCATCTTGGGTAGTCTTGGGGGTGCCCACGTCGGCCGGCACGCACCATGCCGGCATGGACCAGGCCCCCCACCGTCTGCGTGCGGCAGGCCTCGTGGACCGGTTACGCGCGGTGAGTCCCGTGACCGACGCCGGGGATTTGCCCCGCACCCCTTATCGTCCGCAGGGGGTGGGCCGCCCCTATCGCGATGGCGGTCGGGTCGCGCAGATCAATCGGCGGGTGGCGGAGCGCGTGGCAGACGTGGTGACCGGCGACGATTGCCTGCTGGTCCTCGGCGGGGACTGCACAATCACACTGGGGGTCGTCGCGGGCCTTCTCTCGCGATGGCCGAATCTGGGCGTGGTGTACCTCGATGGCGATGTGGACTTGAGCACGCCCGGTGATACCGAATCCGGAATTCTCGACACCATGGTCAGCGCGCATCTCCTGGGACTGGTCGATACGCCGGTGTCTCGGATCGGTCCGCGCTTCCCCCTATTGGGCGCCGAGGACATCCTGTACTTTGGTTATCATCCGCAGGAGTTGACCCCCGCGGAGGAGGGGTGGCTTGGGACCCATCCTGTCCGGCATTGGTCCGTGACCCGGATTCTGGACGACCCCACGGCGGCGGCACGGCGGGCCGCCGCCGTCATGGGTGACCGACCGGTGCTCGTTCACTTCGACGTGGATGTCATCGATAGCGGCGACGCCCCCTTGGGCAACTATCCTCATTTTCAGGGGGGACTCAGCCTCGATCAAGCGGTGGCCTGTCTTCGGGCGTTTGTCCATGGCTGTCCGGTCGTGGGCGTGGTTATTACCGAACTGAACCCCCATCATGATGGCGATGGGCGGCTGTTGCCGCGGTTTATCAATCGACTGGTGAAGGCCCTGCGCGAAATTCGTCCGGTCCATGGGGGCGGGAGGAAGGGTTCGTTCGATGGGGCTTGACCGCCAAGTGCATCGGGACTTTCAACTGCTGTGGGTGGGACAGGGTTTGGCCGCCCTCGGAACCCAGATCCCTGCCCTCGCGCTCCCGCTCACCGCCATTCTGCGGCTCCATGCCTCCGCGGGTGCGGTCGGTGTCCTGAACGCGCTGCAATGGCTACCATTCTTGGTATTAAGCCTGTTCGTCGGGATGGCCGTAGACCGTCATCGACGCCGTCCGCTTCTCATCGTCGCCGATGGAGGCCGTGCGCTCGTGTTGGGCGGCATCGTGGCGCTGGCGGTGAGTGGCCGCCTGTCCTTGCCGATCCTGTGGGCACTGGTCTTTCTGTTCGGGGTGGGAACTGTCGTCTTCGAACTGGCGTTTCAGGCTTATGTGCCTGGACTAGTGGGAACCGACGGCCTGATGCGGGCCAATACCCGCCTCCAAGCGACCACCACCGGGGCGCAACTGGGCGGTCCGGCCCTGGCCGGTGCCTTGGTCCAAACAGTGACCGCGCCCGTCGCGCTGGGGCTCACGGCCGTCTCCTTGCTCATCTCTGTCGTGACGTTGAGCGCCATGCGCACCGAAGGTTTCACGCCGACCGCCACGGTCGAACGCCCGTGGACGCAATTTCTTCAAGGCGCGCAACTCATCTGGACTAATCCGTACTTGCGTTCCCTGGTCCCCGTGTCGGCATGCTATAACCTGTTCAACGAATGGATGCTGACGGTGTACCTGCTTTATGCCGTCCGCCATCTTCATCTCTCCCCGATCCTCCTGGGGGTGACCCTCGCAGGGGGGACGGGGGGAGCCTTTCTTGGAGCCCTGCTGGCGGACAAAGCCGTGCGGCGGTTCGGGCTCGGTGCGACCTTTCTGGGCGTCGTGATGCTGGAATCCTTGGCGGCACCGCTGGTGCCGCTCGCCCCGTCGGGCACCGGGTGGACGGTCCCGTTATTGGTGATGACGTTTGGCGCGATGGATTTTGGTGTGACGCTGTCGAGCGTTGTGGCGATCTCTGTCCGGCAGACGGTGACACCCGCACCCCTGCTGGGGCGGATGACGGCGGGCTACCGGATGATCTCGTACGGCACGATTCCGCTCGGGGCCGCTGCGGGCGGGTGGGTGAGCCAGGCGCTCGGTCTTCACACGGGCCTGTTGATTGGGGCGCTGGCGCTCATGACCACGATTGTCTGGGCTCTGTGGTCACCGGTGGTGCGCCTGCAGTCTATCGCAGACCTGGTCCCGACAACCGTGAATGAGCCGGATGGACAAGATATTTTGCCGGACTAATCATGGAGATTCGGGGGCGAGATCATTCCTGTAGGGAGTAGTTCTTGGAGTTTGTGTGCATGAAAGCGCCTCCCGTACGATGAGTGTGT
>NZ_JABBVZ010000167.1 GCF_012933365.1 Sulfobacillus harzensis
GTAGACGGTCGCAGAGGTCCCGGGATTTCACAAAAATCAATGAGAACAACAGGTTTCACACAAAAAACTAAGGTAGGGGTGGGGAAGCGGCGCAAGAACCGGCTCGATGGCCTCGGCCATCTGGCGTCTTTGCGTTCTATTCCGGATGAGTGCGCCGACGACCCGGTACCAGAACAGCAGCAACGCGAAGCCCAGAAGGCCAATGGCCGTCCAAAGCCACCAGGGGGGCGTGGCGTGACGCGCCATGGCCTCAATCCAGAGCAGATGTCGGAGTGCGCTGATGAAGCCAAATGCCAGGCCAATCATGAGAATTGCGGCCCAGGCCAGCCCAGCTGCCACGTACGAATAGGCGCTCCAAATATCCCGTACCTTCACTGGCCGTCCCCCCGGTTTCGCCGTTCTTTCAAGAGGCCTTCCAATTTTTCAATGGCGTCAGGGCGGACCTGATCGATCGTTTCCACAAAGTACGCCAGCCCCAAGTCATCAGACCTTGACAGCAAATCCATCGCCGCATGCGCTGCCGTTCGCCGGACGGCTTCGTCAGAGAGTTGGGCGTGATAGAGGTAGGTGCGGCGCGAGCCGGTCCGGACCAGGCGGCCCTGGTCCACTAAGCGGTTGAGGACGGTTTGTACAGCATTCAGGGAAATGTCCCGCTCCTCTTGCAGCTGGGTGCGGACATCGGGTGCACTAATGGGCCCTTGTTGCTGCACGATCCAGAGAATTTTCTGCTGCAAGGCTCCTCGCTTCATGAGTTCCCTCCATGTACTACGAAGTGTAGGACACGGAGCGAGGTGCGTCAAGTGCGGGCGGGTCTGCAGGCGGGTTTTTTCACTCCCGCCAACGAGGCAAGGACAACGCTCCTTTTTGCTCCACCTTACCGCTTGTCCGATGCGTTAGAAACGTTCTTCCGTCCTGATCTCGTCGAGATGAAATCGCGGGCAGTGGCGAGGCGAGTTCTTGGTGGGCGAATTTTCCGTTGGTAGCGAGTGACACGCCTTAACATGGCAGCGTTATACTTCCAGTGAGCTTATTTATCCTTGGGAGGCATCATGGTGAGACAACGTATGCTCGGCACAGTGGGCGCGATAGCTCTTACGGCGATCTTGGCGGGATGCGGAGCATCGTCTGGGTCAGCCTTTACCTTGCCCTCAAATCAGCCGCAAACCGCGACGCCGTCGACATCATCGTCCACATCTGCGAGAGCGACCAGTCCGTCCCTGTCCCCAACGGAGACCAGTGCAGCGCCAGAGATTCTAAGCAAGGCCGGATCCTTGGAGACCAATGTGTCGTGGCCGCTTGCAGGGGCAAAGTTGAGCAACACCGGAAGGCCAATGTCATCTGAACAGTTTACCTCCGCGGGATTTACTATCGATGGTGTGCATTGGACATGGCCACAAAGTGATCCTAACCCCGATGATTACCTTGTTGTCCCGACTGTGGTGGCAGGCAAGCCGTTTTTGGTGTGGGCGCATTTAGGGGCGCACACTGGCACAGGGTTTTCGTTTGATCCATCGCAACCCTCGACCGTCTGGATGACACCGTGGACGAAAACGGGCGGGCGGCTCGATAGCAACGCCACTCTCATCACCAATGACATTCCACCTGTCTGGAGCAAGAGCGGCCAATGGAACTTCCCCAACCCCGATACAAAGCCGGGATCTCCGAGCGTGAATCAGATGGCGGAGACGGCCTGGACTGGATGGTTTCATTGGGGATCGGTCGCCGACCCATATACCCCGACTGCAGCCAAGAGGGGATCAACAGCTTCTACGGTGGCCTGGCCCAGCACGTTGAGTCCGGCCTATAACGGGGTAGTGTTGGTCGTCACCACCAAACTTCTCGGCGCCAATCAAGGCCAATCGTCCAACGTCTATTACCTAAATCTGACCACTAGGCGCATTGTCGGATTGGCAAGTCTAACCAACGGCGGCGGGTTCTTCGACGCGCTCGCTTCGTGGAATGGGTTGGTGGTGACAGGCGAATCGACTGACGATACCGCGGACACCCCGTTTCCGTCGGCCATGGTGGCCTATAACCAACGGACTGGCAAACGTCAATGGATTCAACGGTCCAACCCCGATGCTGCGGGTTTTACAGGCGGTTATCAAATCATCGGGCATGCATTGCAGAACCAGGACGGTGCACATGTAGCAACCCTTAATATTTCAGTGGCGGAGCTTTATGGCCCGTCACCGAATCCGTTCTAAATAACGGATACGCAGCTTTGCGTCTACTCGGGGCTATTGAGGCGTCCCCGTATAGACCAATGATGGATTTTCCAGGCTTGACGGGCGCCATGCCATTGAGCCCCTCGTCGAAGCAGGGAAGCCGAGATTGAGCAGTGAGAACCTAGCAAGGAAGGTGCCCTCGATGGCTAAAAGCGTCATGGTAATGGGGACCTCGTCGCATGTGGGAAAGAGCGTCTTGGCCACCGCTTTCTGCCGTATTTTCCGCCAAGACGGGTTCGATGTGGCGCCGTTTAAGGTGCAGAACATGTCGCGAAATTCAGCGGTCACACCCGATGGACTCGAAATCAGCCGAGCACAAGCTGTCCAAGCGGAGGCGGCCGGGGTAAAACCCAATGTGCACATGAACCCCATTTTGTTAAAGCCGACCGACGGCCGATCTTCGCAAGTGGTGCTGCAGGGCCAAGTCTATCGTCACGACTCTGCCGCTGTGTACATGCACTCCCACAAAGAGGATCTGTGGCGGGCGGCTCAGCAAAGCTATCAGTATTTAGCCGAGCACTTTCAGGTCATCGTCATGGAGGGCGCGGGCAGTCCTGTGGAGATGAATTTAAAGGCACGCGATTTGGCCAACATGCGAGCGGCCCAAATGGCGGACGCGTCCGTTGTTTTGGTGGCGGACATCGAACGGGGTGGCGTCTTCGCCTCAGTGATTGGGACGTTAGCGCTGTTGGAGCCCGAGGAGCGGGTTCGAGTCAAGGGAATCATTATCAACAAATTTCGGGGAGATCCGGAGCTCTTCGATGACGGGGTGCGATACTTGGAAGAGCGCACCGGCATTCCGGTTTTGGGCGTAGTCCCCTATTTCCCGGATATAGGCATTGACGAGGAAGATTCGATGGGGCTTGATTCCCCGCGATATCAGTCCCGAGGCCATGGTCTTCGGATTGCCATCATTCCGCTGCCTCATCTGGCCAATTTCACCGATGTCGATCCATTGTTTTGGGAACTGCAGACAGCGCCCTTCTTTTGCCGCCAACCGCAGGATGTGGCCGCAGCCGACGCAATTGTGATTCCCGGCAGCAAGAACACCATGGAGGACTTAGCCTGGCTACACCGGGAGGGGTGGGCCGAGGCACTGCAGGCGGCGAGGGCGCAGAAAAGGCCGATCCTCGGCATCTGCGGGGGATATCAGATGCTGGGGCTTGTCGTGCGAGACCCCGAGGCGTTTGAATCGCATCGCGGGGCGGTTGCAGGACTTGGCTGGATTCCCACGGAAACCACCTTATTGTCGCCTAAGCGCACCACCTGGGTGGAAGGACGTTTGGCACCCGCGTGGGGAGGAAGTCCGGTAAAGGGTTACGAAATTCATATGGGGCACAGTCGCTTGCTTGAGCCGGTGGGGTCATTAGCCCAGGTGCGGGCCCAACGCGACATGCATGATTGGTCCGAGGGTGCGGTGCTCGGTGATCTGGATGTGGTTGGCACCTATCTTCACGGCATTCTCGACAACACGGGATTTCGTGAGTTGTGGCTCAATCGGGCACGGCGACAAACGGGTGCGCCGGCGGTCCATACCCGAATTTCAGTGTCGGAGATGCGCGAACAAGCCTATGATCGTCTGGCCACTCTGGTGCGGGGCCATCTCCGGTTGGATGAGCTCTACGAGGCGATGGGGCTTCATCCTTCTCGGGGGTCGGGTGCGCCCTCGCGCTGACCCGAGGTCCTCAAGGCATTTGGTCTCGGGGAGTTCGGGGGCCGCCGATACGCGTTTTGCGAACTCGCCGTCGGTCGTGTGATTGATGTTGTAGAACGTCGGAGCCAAATGGATAGGCTGGAAGGAGCGAGGCATCATATGCGCATTTATACGCGGGGTGGCGATCGCGGGAAGACCAGCTTGATTGGGGGAAAGCGACGGTTTAAAGACGACGTGCGCGTTGCCGCCTATGGGTCGGTGGACGAGTCTGGCGCCTTCATTGGTCTTGCATCCGCTCACTTGGCCAAGGAAGGGTACCAGGACATGGTTGCGGTGTTGCAGGAGGCCTCGCAGGTGCTTTGGGACGTTGGTGCCGATTTGGCGGCTCCGCCTGAAGCGGAAGGCTACAGGTTTCGTACCCCTGATGACGCGGCAGCCCACCTCGAGCCGCTCATCGACCGCTTTTCCGCGGAAACAGAGAAGATCCAGAAGTTCGTGCTGCGTGGCGGAAGTCTCGGCGGCTCCTATCTCCATGTGGCCTGCACGGTGGTGCGTCGGGCAGAGCGGGAAGTGGTGGCGCTCATGCGCCTCGAACCCATTCATGAGCCGACCCTTAAGTATCTGAATCGACTCTCGGATTTGCTATTTGTGATGGCGCGCGCTGCCAATGGACGAAGCCATACCGGTGATACGCCCTATCGCAATAGCCCGGACGTGTTTCATTAATCGAATGCCTGGCTGGAATTCGCGAAACGCGTCGAATAACGGCGTACGATTCCCGCGTTCTTTGACAGGATTTTTTAGAGGACGCGTCGAATTTCCATAAAAATTTCGTGCCTATTGTTCTCTGCTAGCAGCTTGTGTGAATAGTCCCGAACATCCCAGGACTGCGTCATAGTCGGTAACAATGGGATGATGGCGCTATTTTGGCAGTAATACTGGCGGAAAATCCCAAAATC
>NZ_JABBVZ010000168.1 GCF_012933365.1 Sulfobacillus harzensis
TGACAGCGAGGTTATACGCTCGCCGGGCGATCGTCCCCCGACGACCGCGTGCTGTTGCGTACCCTTCGTGCTGTTGCGTACCCTTCGTGCTGTTGCACCACCATTAAGTCACTTTATCCACACCCTTGACATAGACCGTCTCTCGGTTCACACATCATACATGGCGCCGAAGGCCTGAGTTTGAAAGGTCTCTAACAGTTAAGGCGTACCGCACCCGCCTACATACGGACATTGCCATGTGCCCGCCAAACCATGCGTGACTAAAGTCACGAAACAGAAGACAACTCGACTTATGGCGCGACGGTATCCCGACCGACCACGCCCCAGGAACAAAGCTGACGCTGCTCGCGGTGCTGAGCTGCACCGGGGCGCCAGGAGGTAATAGGAGCTGTTCCTCTATAAAGCGTGACATTGGTCACGGTTTTCGGGGCTCGTGCTTTCTAAGATGTCCACAAATGCATGTAACAGGACGAGAACCCGGTAAAGCGACCAACCCAATGCGTTCTCTGCCCGTTCTAGAAAGGATGAACCACCATAGCCAGTCAGATTGAATGCGATAGCATGCGGCACCTATGGAGCCAGGACCTCGTCATTGCCGCGATTCGGGAGCGAGATTGCAATGGCCTACCGCTCAATTCTCAAGCGTTGCTGGAAGAAGACCCAAATCTCCTAGCGGCCGGACGTCGCTACTTCAAATCATGGCCAAACGCGTTGGCGGCCGCGGGCCTTCCACGTCCCGTGCGAGCCTATGGGCGTCAGAGGCCGCATGGCTATTGGACCGTGGATCGTCTAGTGGAAGAAATTCAGAGCCGCGCGCAGCGAGGCGAGCCGCTCAACGCTAGCGCTGTACAACGGGACAACAATCCGCTCATCGCGGCCGCCACGTACCATTTTGGGTCGTGGTCTGAAGCCTTGCGTGTGGCTGGATATGATCCAGACGCGATCCGCCGCAATCGTCATCATTCCCCGCAAACCGTGAAAGCCGAAATTCAGGAGTTGCTAAACCGACACGCCGACCTTCGAGTTAATAGCGTGCGCGTCCAAAACGCGGCCCTTCTCTGGGCTGCCCGCAAGTACTTTGGCACATGGGCCCAGGCTGTCGCGTGCACTCGGGAGACAGCGAACGCAAACCAACCGGATTAATGAGCCCGAGAAGCAAGGCAATGACAGAACGGGCATCGCAGGCATGTGACGCGATGGCTCGCAGAACGACATAGACAGAGGAATTACCGCCTATGTCACGCCTGTCGGTTTCCAGACGCGCTCGGCAGCGAACCGGGATGAGCACGGTGCCACGCTGTCCATCGGGCCACACCGTCCGGCGCCGGTACAATCCGGTTCCGGCCATCGTGCTTCGCGGTATAGACCGCCGCGTCGGCCTCCTGTTCCAGAACCTCAACGATCGTTGCCGCCGTTCCCGGCGTCCACACCGTAATCCCGACCGATATGGTAAGGTGCACTACCGTGTCGGCATCGCGTCGCATCGGGTTGTCTTGGACCCGCTGGCGCATCGTGTCGAGTCGCTCCACCGCGGCATCCCAAGGGCAGAAGGGCAACAACACGGCGAACTCCTCGCCCCCCCAACGGGCCACCATATCTGGCCACGGCGCTTCGGTCGTGCGGAATTGGTCCGCCAGTTGGGAACTCACCGCGCGAATGACAAAATCCCCGACATCATGGCCCCAGGCGTCGTTCACCCGCTTAAAGTGATCGGCATCGATGATGGCCACCATGGTGGGAATCTGAGCGGCAAACAATCGGGCCGCATACTCCTCCATAGCCCGGCGATTGGGCAGCCCGGAAAGAAAATCCGTAAGTGCCGATCGTTGCTGCACTCGAAGTTCGTCCGATTGTTCCAGGAATTTTCGCTGCAAGCTCAACCTCTTTTGGAATTGCCAATAGAGGACCGTGAAGACAAAATAGCCGATGACACCATAGCCATGCAACAGGAGTGCGAAGGGGACAATGACCACCATCGCGGGTCCCATCATCGCTGGCAGCAGGCGCCCCGCCACGTGCCACTGCTTTACCGGAACGCGCGCGAGCACCAGGAAGAAAGACATATTCGCCACTTCTGCCAACCCCAACGCGACCATCAGGCGACCGATCACCCAAGTCGCCACCAGGATGAATCGCGCCGTAAGTATGGGCAACGCGAGGTTCGGCAGGCCCGGCCACCCGATGAGTGCGAGCGTCTTCCATGCCCCCACACCCGCCACCAGGGTCGCGCCGTCCAGGATCAGGTTATATGGTAGCGTCTGCGCAATGCGTCGGGGCTTCATAGTGTGGGGATTCTCATCAAACCACCCAATGAGCGCGGCCATTCCGGGGCGATCAGGCCGACACCCCATCCAGACGCGTAAACCCGACTGGACTAGTAGCGATCCCCAAATCACCGCCAGGCCCGTCCCGATGCCGTACTGAAAACCAATCACCACCGCCAGCACGAATTCGACGTTCAGACGCGGTTGGAAGTTGTGGGATTTGCTGTGTACGGGATTGGTCAGGGGGGTTCTGTGGGTCATGATGACACCGGTCGCCACCACCAGGACTACCGTGCTCCACCACGGCAGAATGCGGTGAAAGCCCGGCAATCGCAGGCCCGCCCCTATCCCGCCTACCGTCACAAGCACGGACAATAGAAAAAGGCCGCGTTCCCACCAACCAGTCGGCTGACTGATCATTGGGGTGGCCTCAGTCGCGTGTTGACTCTGTGGGCAGCGCGAACGATCGAACAGGGCCTGTCCCTCCCTAGGCAGCATTTCAAGGAAATTCGCACACCAACGCGGCAAATTCAGCCCGAAAGGGGAAAAATTCCATCATATACGCGCTTCGCGACCAACCTGAGCAGAACCTTTTTTCAAGATAGTCATGATTTGTCTAAATTTGTCGCTCACCGCCGCTTGGTTCCCATGGTGTATCCGTTCTTAAGACCCCGTTCGCGCTGCGGCCACCTCTCCGAGGCGTACGGGCCAAGTTCATAAGAGTTTTCGGCTGCGGCGTGGCAGAGCGGCCTTGCGCCAATAGCGTACAGTCCGGCTCAAGACTTGACGAAGTTCGCCACGGACAATCGCTCGTTATACCTACCCTTTAACCCGAGGTGGCGACTTAGCGGCCAATGACGACATTTCCATTCCGCCATAGGTACGTCGTGTCGACTAAGGGCGCAGGGGTTTGCCATACCAGCTCGGATCGTTTGGCGCATACGTGTACGATAAAGTGATCGCTTGCTGGGCGAGCTGATTTACCCAAAAGTAATAGGCGTTTTCGAACGACGACCAATACAGCGGCGGTTGACCGAGCGCATTCCATTTTTTCAAGAATTGGTTGGCGTGACCATAGGGAGCACTTTGGACAATAATCCAGTGCTCCCGCTGTGTGAGCGGGGCGTTAGCCTTCGGAGGTATCGGGAGGCCGAGCTGGACGTCGCGTTGGATTTTGGCGGATGCGTAGCGTTTGGGCCTTGCTTTGATGGGATGGTGCGTCGTTGTCGAGGCGACCTGGTGCGATGTCGTCACCAGCGCGTAAAGCCCGATGCTCCCTACTGCCACAAGGGGCAGGACATACGAAACCGAGATTTTCATTGGTCTCACTCCTCGTTCAATCAATGGTTGGCTCGCTGTCCGCGGACTTGGCACGCCTACGCAATAGGCATGGGTGCGGACAAGCGAAATATAGCGAAGGTCGCCGAGTGCGGTTACAAGCGGCGGTGTGCATCACACCCCTCTTCCCTTTTATAACCGGCTGGAAGCGGAAAACGTCACATTCGTCCGAGCTTCTTGAGGAAACGGCCGCCCGAAAGCTCAGCAAACCCTTGGGCCCACACCTGACGTCATAGTCGGGGCAATCGTTCGTACTTGACGCTCCAGCCTGGTGGCCGCTAGGGCTTGGTGCTATAGCCAAGCAAGGATTTATGGTGTTCTGCTCTGCTACCATCGACGCTGCGCATTCTAGGGATATTGGACATGTAAGATAGCGTTGACCACAGTGTGGTTAGGGAATACAACGAAGTAAACGGGAAACCGTCCACCAGCGCACAATGTGCGTCGGTTTCAATCACGGGGAATTGCTGGGGATTTTCGGAGACACGGTTGGGTACGGACGAGTGCTTTTAGAAAACGCTCTCCGAGGCCGGGGCGTGCCCTTCATACCACGCCACCGTGTCTTCCACATTCGTGTTGGGCACCGGCACTCAAACGAACCGGGAGGCTCATACCTTCAGCTTCGATTGACGCAATTCGCGGGTGATTCGATCCCGAACCTGATCCCAATCCCGGGGGTTGGCATCCGGGTCGGCCAGTCGTTGCCGAATGACTTCTTTGTGCCAGTCGGGCACAGGAACCCGGTCTTCGCTCGCCGTAATACGATCCCAAAGGGACTGGACATAATCGACCTTTTCCTCGGGTGATAGCTCATTGAATCCGGACGGGGGCCATGGAACTCCTGCAGACATGCCCACACCTCCATTTCATTCCATGATACCACGCGCCAATCGGCGCGCGAAAAACCCGGATCCGTAATCACTTGACATAACCAAAGCCCTGGCGGAATGGATCGTCTGCGACATCAGACCCAGTAAGTCAATTGCACACTGCCCCCGTTCAGTGATTCGCCTACGAAGGAACTGTGAGTAATCGAACCGCTTGCCGTTCAACCCACATTCTGCCACTGTAATCCAGGGGAGAGATGTTGATGGAGTTGCAGTGCTCGTTTTGCGGTAGTAAAGTGGACCCCGTTGTCAAGACAGTTTTTTAGTCCCTCAAGTGTGAGACTGTAATCCCCTTTCTTTGTCTTACT
>NZ_JABBVZ010000169.1 GCF_012933365.1 Sulfobacillus harzensis
CTATAGGATTGCGCCAAATCACGAGAAATTCTGTGAAAAATACAGAAAGCAAAATCTACGAAGCCTGGGACAACCTCCGCATCCCGAGTATGTCCTCTAAAACTTTGGGGTATCCGGATTTCTTGATTGATCGACCGAGTTCTCGGTTAAACCCTCATCGGGACAGTTTGTGTTGATCCATCTCTCAGGGACATCGCAAAGGGGATTGGTCAAAAGCAGGGGCGATTACTACTATACTCCCCGATATTTAAGCACCGGAATTAACCTTGCGCCCCTACGCCTCCATCAACAATCATGATGTGGCCGGTCATGTAGGCAGCCTCGTCAGAACACATCCACACAATGGGGTCTGCAATGTTGTTGACACTGCCCACGCGACCTAGGGGGATCAAGGGTTCAACGGCCTTGACGTCACTACCCGTCTTTTGCATGACCCCTTGGAGCATTGGTGTCTCGATAAGCCCGGGGCAAATCGCATTAATCCGGATTTTTTGGCGAGCATACTCGAGGGCGGCCGTCTTTGTGAGGCTGATGACCGCCGCTTTCGATGCAGCATAGGCGGCCGCGTTGGGAGTGCCACCCAACCCGTTAATAGACGAGACGTTGACGATCACTCCGGAGCCCTGGTTGGTCATTTGCTGTAATTCGTATTTCATGCTGACTTGAAGTTAATCGCCACGTTCATATCGAAGTCGTCCTCGGAGACATCTGCGAGGGAACCCGATCCTGCGGGAATACCAGCCGCATTGCAGGCGAAGTCAAGACTCCCATAATGATCCACAGCCTGGTTGATCATGTTTCGCACTTGGGATGCGCTAGCAATGTCCGCCGTGATCACCAGCGATTCGCCACCGTTGGCGGCGATTTGTCGCTGCGTATCACGTAATGGTTCGAGCCTTCTTCCGACCAAGACCACTCGTGCGCCGCGGGCCCCGAATTGTAACGCCGTGGCGCGACCAATTCCGCTTCCAGCCCCGGTGACCAACGCTACTTTACCCTGAAAGTTCATACGTCGTTCCTCCCAACGGTCTTCGGGAATCGTCAACGAAGCTCAGCCGTCGGCACCTCATCCCATGAAATTTTGATTGTAACTGCATTTTGAGTCAACGACACGCGACGACTGGCACCGCATATTTTATCACCGCATCCGAACTATGTTCATCGCCGAGCACGGTCGGGACCGGGACAACTTTTTCATGCTAAATATCTGACCTGCCGACCAAAAATCGCTGTCCTCGAATTTATGACATCCCAAACGACCATTATCCGATCAATCACGGAATCCGGATTTGCCTCCACGCGACCAAGGCCCGGGACAGATAGCGATCAATCAAGAAATCCGAATACCCAAACTTTGTTAGTGCGATCCAATTGATCATGAATGTCTCCCGCTTGCAGGGTGGTTAAATCCAGGTGGTCCCAAGAGTGGTTTCCGATTTTGTGGCCCTCCTTGGCTATTGCTCGTAGAGTTTTGGGGTACCGAGAAGCGCACGAGCCTACGCAAAAGAAGGTTGCTGGCACCCCGTACCGACTTAGCACGTTAAGAATTGCCGGGGTGGTGCTGTCGTCCGGACCATCATCAAATGTGAGGACAAGATAACCCCCAGCTGGTTCCATAAAAGGTCACCTCTTAGTAATTAGTTAGTGCCGTATTTATAAGGAATCCGATCCGAACATGGTAACGAAAACTAGTAAACCGGAAGAGAGGTAACTAAATCAAGTATTTTGTGATGCGATTTGAAAAGATCTAATATATTCTTGCAATCCCTTCCCGCTGGAAATAGAATAATAAAAACACCATACGAATTAATGGGAGGTTTAGCGATGAACGTGGGCAATGGCTTAATGCTCATGGCGGGCACGGCCTTATTTGCGGGGATTTTAGCAGGGTGCGGAGCGCAACCGTCCACGAGTGCTGGGGCCGCAAGCGGCGGCATGACGCTCTGGAACGTCGACAGCGGAACCGCGGAACAGGTCGACAACGAAACCATATCGGCGTGGAACAAGGCTCATCCTAACGACACCATTCAGGCCAGCTACATTGAGTCAAATCCTTATCTAGAAAAGTTACAAATTGCGATGGGCTCCAGCAACAGGCCCGACATTTGGACAAACGACATTTGGACAAATTGGGGCGGAGGAAGACTAAAAACATACATCAATGCAGGAGACGTATTAAACTTAACGCCGTATTTAAAGGCTGATCCCAGCTGGGGCAACAAATTTTTACCGTCCATAATGAAGTCGGTGACGTTTGAGGGAAAAATCTACGGCGTGCCTCACGGCAATATTCAGCCCGTTAACTTCTTCTACAACAAGGCGCTATTTAAGCAATATCATGTGTCGCCACCGGCAACATGGAATCAGTTACTGCAAGATATTCGGATATTCAAATCCCACGGGGTCATCCCCATCGCTCTCGGCGGTGCCGACAATTGGCCCGACCTCATGTACTTTGAATATTTGGTGGATCGCATTGGCGGACCGACCGTCTATAAGAGTATTTCCGCTGGCACGCCCAATTCCTGGTCCAATCCGGTAGTAACCCAGGCCCTTGATAGGATGAAGCAATTGGTAAACATGGGGGCTTTTGAAAATGGATTTAGCTCCGTGGGGTCAAACAATGGTGAAGATGCGGCTCTGCTCTACACAGGCAAAGCGGCCATGTGGCTCATGGGTGCTTGGGGTTATGGATCGATAGAAGGCAGCGACAGCAGTTTTCTTCCTAAACTTGGTTGGTTTCCGTTCCCGAGTGTGCCGGGCGGCAAAGGCAACCCTGCTGATGTTGCAGGAAACCCGGCCAACTTCTTTTCGATTTCTGCTAAGTCTCCACACAAGACGGCAGCGATTGAGTATCTAAAGCAATACAACTTGAACAGCACCAACATTAAGAATTTGATCAATATAGGATATGTGCCTCCGGTCAAAGGCATCGGTTCAGAACTGGCGCACGCGAAAAACGGCGCATACGAGCAGTTTTATTACAACCTGGCCGTGAAAGCGCCCTACTTTCAACAATCGTGGGATACAGCACTCCCAACAGTGGAAGGCAACGAGCTGGATACAGATCTCGGAAAATTCATGGTGGGTCAGATGTCGGTACAACAATTTGAGGCGGATATGAACGCGCACCTTCAGAAATAACTGTCCTAGCGGGGAGGCGATTGTCGATTGTCTTCCCGCATTCGTAATGAGGTTATCGACCGCGGATGGAGGTGGGGCTTTTGGGTGCCCGTATGAACTGGCAACGGTGGGTGCTCACGTTACCTGGGTTATTGTTTTTTGTTATTTTCGCATTGGCCCCGATGGTAGTTGCTGTGTATTATTCGGGTCTCAATTGGAACGGCATAGGCACGTCTCAGTGGGTAGGGATTCAAAATTGGATACACGCTTTGAGCAATGGTGCCGTATTCCATGCCCTACGGCTTACGGCCGAACTTATGGTGTTGAGCTGGTTCTTCCAAAATCCCCTAAGCTTGGCGCTGGGCGTCTTTATGGCGGGTCGGCAAAAGTATCGGGCCGTGTATAGTGTCATATACTTCGTGCCCCTGCTCTTTTCGTCTGTGGCCATCGGCGTAACATGGTCGTACATCCTCAACCCCAATTTTGGTCTCCTAGATGCCTTGCTGAAGATAGTAGGGCTAGGAAATGGCCAACAAAATTGGCTAGGCAATCCACACTGGGCTTTGCTGGTTGTCGCTGGGGTCATTGCTTGGCAGTTTATCCCGTTCAACTCTCTTTTGTACCATGGCGGTGCCAAGCAAATCCCGGATTCGCTGTACGAGGCTGCTCGTCTCGATGGCGCATCGCCGTGGCAGTCCTTTCTTCACGTGACGATTCCGCAATTGAAGAACACGATGGTAACCACCACAATCTTAAACCTCACGGGAACCCTGACCTATTTCGATTTGATTTATGTCCTTACCAGTGGCGGGCCGGGAGATTCGACGAACGTCCTCGCAATGGAGATGTATAAACAAGCCTTTTACTATCAAAACATTGGAATGGGTAGTGTGATCGCGGTGGTGATGGCCGTAGCGGGCCTAGTTTTATCGATTCTTACGGTTAAATTTACCGGATTTAGCCGGATGGACAGTCAAATGGAGGGGATGTGAGTGGTTAGGGCCACAACTTCAACTGAGATAGGGATCAACAAGACACGCGAACTTCGCCGGGGAGCCCTGGCAGGGCGGACGGTGGCCTTGATTTTGAGTACCGTCTGGTTGATCGTGGCGGCTTATCCAATTCTCTACATTTTAATGACCAGTTTTCGGTCCCAGAACGGCTATCTTACGGGTCAACCGTGGCTGCCACCAACGCATCCCACGACCTCCAACTTTTCCGCAGTGGTTCAGGCCGGATTTTTGCATGCGTTCCTCAATAGTGCCATCGTGTCTGTCATTACGGTAATTTTGATGATAGCTTTTGCCCTTTTTTTGTCCTATGTCATCGTTCGAACTCGCGCCCGGGTGGTTAAGACCATTTTTAACGTATTTCTGGTTGGCTTGGCTGTGCCGATTCAAGCTGCCATTATTCCAGTCTATATCCTCATCGTTCGCATTGGCCTCTATGACACCTTAATGGGAATGGTGCTGCCCATGGTGGCGTTTGGACTACCATTGACGGTATTGATTTTCACGAACTTCGTGAGAGACATCCCCAACGAGCTATATGAGGGTTTTTCATAACTGGACAAATCACGGCTGTGGATAAGTGCTCCCCCTTGATGATGCCCTTTCCAACGTTCT
>NZ_JABBVZ010000016.1 GCF_012933365.1 Sulfobacillus harzensis
AGCGTGGCCCACAACCTCTTGAAGCAAGCGACCCTCGCTTACTAGGAGCGAGGGTCACTTGACTTTCATCAGGGTCCACCCCAGTCACCCGTGCGGGTGACTATTGGGACAGCCCCACCGAAGGAGCACCGCAGGTGGGCCAGCTTCGCCCATACTAGCGAACATCTACCTGCACTATGTGCTCGACCTCTGGTTCGCCCGGGTTGTCCAACCCCGGTGCCGCGGAGAAGCCCACTTGGTCCGATTTGCGGATGATTTCGTGGTGCTCTTCGAGGACGCGCGGGATGCCCACTGGTTTGCCATGGTCTTTCCTCAACGCTTGGCGAAGTTTTCGCTAGAGGTGGCCGAGGAGAAAGCGCGTCTGCTTCCATTTGGACGGCGCATCTGGGCGCACACGAAATCACAGCCCCGCACACGGGCGACGTTTGACTTTCTGGGGTTCCGGCACGTGATGGGCACATCACGGAAGGGCAACTTTCGGCTTGTCCGAATCCCGACGCCGAAGAGCGTCCGGAAATTCTACCTCGCCACGAAACAGTGGATTCAGGCCAATCGCCATGCGCCGCCCGCGCTACAGCAACAGGAACTGACCCAACGACTCCGCGGGTTCTACCAGTACTTTGGATACGGCACCGCACTGCCGGTGTTGGCCCGCGTGCGACTGGCCATCTATCGTGCGTGGTGGCAATCGTTGCGACGCCGGAGCCAGCGTAGCCCCCGCGCATGGACGGACTGGGCCGCGAAACCGTGGATCCACCTTCCATCGCCTCGGGTGACGCAACCGACAGGAAACTTACGGGTGAGTGTTTTGGGGAGCCGGATGCGTTAATTGCGCACGTCCGGTTCTGAGGGGGTTCGCGGCCCAAGAGAAACTCGCCATGACGGCCAAGCCTCAAGGCCGCGTTCTACCTACTCGACGGAACTGGTTTGTGAGGGACTGCACGTCCTGGCGCGCTTGAGCTTGGGGGTGTCGGTCCCTCGTCGAGGTTAGAAAGGAGGTATATCGGCATGGATCCCCGCTCGCACCATGTTACACTCACATGGTCTTCCGACGATGTATCGGGAGCCGCTAATGCGCCGGTGATCGTCCGAGAGGCGCGGTTAACTCTACGTACCGTGCCGTGCCCGAATCGGAAGCGGCGTGGTCAGGTGTCCACCTAATCGCCATTTTATGGGATCTGGGACAAGTTCCGCAAACGCCTAAGGTGGACCGCGCGACACGGTGTTTGTTCCTGGACTTGCCACCTGAGGGCTCTATTTCCGGATTCGTGTCTGGGCGATTTTGGCTAATAATTGGATACAGGCCATCACCACCTAATTGTTATGAAAGGACGTGCTTTATGTTTAGCGGTGTTACCATCTCCGGGCTCCTAACCTCCGTCGTGCTGCCATTGACTTTGACAAACGCGGTGCCAACGACCGTCTCCAGTCACTCACCAATTTACCCTATTAATACCGGGGCAGTCGTGACAAGCTCGCCACGGCCATCCAGTGGGCAACTGTCCTCTAACGCCGCGCAAATGGCGATGACCCTCCCCATTCAATCGCCTGGAATTATCGGAACATGGACATTCTCACCATGGCCAGGCAGTTCTATGACCTTGCTGCAGCCACCGATGCTTTATCCAAGGGGTTATGGACAGTCGTCTTCTGGGAACACGGGAAGTTCATCTCGAATCACTGAGTCATCCCCGTCTAATCAACCATCGCATGGAGCCGTTGCGGAAAGTTCAGGGGCCGGAACAACCGTAGGCCAAAGCCAGCCCCTTATCCAAGACATTCAACAATTGGTCGACCTAACCAATCAGGATCGGGCACAGAACGGGCTTCCCCCACTCGCCGTGAACCAGCAATTGGCCACCTTAGCCCAAGAACGCGCCACAGCGATGGCCGTTGATGGTTACTACACTCATGATTCCCCAATTTATGGATGGGCCTATCAGATGGAGCAAAAGGCGGGTATCCACGCAGTGTGGATGGGGGCGGAGAACATTGCAGAAGTATCGAGCGTCAGCAAGGCCAATGCCGAATTCATGGCAAGCCCCCCGCACCGAGCAAACATCCTTGATCCGAATGAGACCCAAATCGGCATTGGAATCGCCAACTTGCCGAACATGCCGGGATATATCGTGATTAGTGAGCTATTCCTAGGACCCAGTTGGTAAAGACACCGATGCATCTCCCTTTGCATAGATTGAAGAAAACAACCTATGCAAGGGGAGACCAATATGCCCACTTTCAACCCAACGACCCCACTCTGTGGTCTTAGTGTTGCCATCCATTACCCGTCGGAACTGTCCGATCAGGCCCAATACCTAGGCACCGTTTTGTCCGAATGGGGGGCGCAAATTACCACGAACATCTCACCCATGGGGGTTGTCATCTCATTGCAGGCGTCACAGGCGGGTGCCCACATAACCGCACCACTCCCGTATTCTCGACATGGTCTACTCGCCCGCATTATCGCTCAGCAACTGAACATTCCTTGGAGCACTGGTTGGGTCTGGTCGCCGTCCTGCCCTACCATCCGAGTCTCCGGATTCGCCGAGCACATGGTCATGCCGCTAGCCAAAGGGCTCCTCTTATGGTATGCGATCGAGAAATCTCCGAACCCCGACGCCCTAGCAGTTGCCGCGGCCGTTGGCACATCGGGAACTGCTTCTCACATACGCCCGACGAGGGAATCCTTGACCACCGCCGGTCCTCTGGGCAACTTAGTACCTCACGAGAAATTCTCCTCGAGTGAACGCGCCCTGCCAGCTGAACAGGCCCAAGCGCAAATCGAGAAGGTAACCCTAGACACACCGCCCCACCAACCAATCGATCCTCAGCAACGCGACCCCGTTTTGGCGAGCACGGCGGAATCCTCATCGGGAGCGTCCACGGTACTGAGCGATCACTTTCGTTCTGCGTTGACCATCCTGTCACCTGGACCGTTGAATGGACCCCCACCTCAATCACCGGATCCCGCCCCTCAACCTGGAATCGAGCAACAGCGGGCGCGCCGATACCTTCCCCATGGTGTGTGGATGGGCGCCAAACCAGAAACCCCAAGTGCTACTTCTAGCTTGATGTTGCGCTCTTCACCGGGGGCCAATCAGGATGACCACCAGCATGCCGCGGCATCCATTTCGTCGCCGACGACAACCCCTCCACCTGCTAACCGCACACTAGCACCCCGCGTCAACAACTCGACACGCTTGTATCCACCGACATTCCGTGCGGCACGGTATAAGTCGAGTTCCAAACCGATAAGTCCCCCGGAGCAGTCAAGCTCAGGACGCGGGTGACACTAAGAGACCTTGTGCCCCGGGAGCGGGAGCCATATTTTCGTAGGCAAATTCAGCCATCACCGGAAGAGTTATGTAACCAAAATCCAAAACGACACATAGGGTGCTAATGGAAACGCGCTGACAGCGCGCCCTACCCAAGAAGGAGGAATTCACCATGGCGGACCAGGATTGTGTGACCTGTATCCTAGCCGACCAAGTGTATGATAGCTGTTCACAAGTGGTTGCGGTTACCGGGACGTCGACCTGCGCGGCAACGGCAAGTGCCGCCGCCTGCGTTGGAGCCCCGTCGTGCACCTTGTTTGGCACCCCAACGCCAGTCGGCAACAACGATTACTCGGTAACGGTTCAAGTGACTCAACCCGCGACTTACAACTGCGATGGCGTGGCCACGCCCGTTGACCTGGTGGGATACGCAACGTGTGTGTTGTCCGTTCCGACCGGGCTGAACGCGGCGGACGTGGCTGCCTGCTTTGCCTTCACGCCCCTGATCAATGGTGTGTTCCCGACTGTGGCATTACGCTGAACCAATCGGGCACCACCGTTGTGTTGACTGCCCAGGTGTGTGTAGAAATCAAGATCATTGTTATGGTGCAGCTACAGGTCATCACCTTAGGACCGTGTGTGATCCCACCCGGCCCCCAGACGGAGTGCCCTGTTGGCCCCTTCCTGCCCCCATTAACACGAGGCTAACCGTTCACGACTGGGCGTACTGGCTCCCGGAATTTCTTTTGGATACAGGGAGCTACGTCTGTTTTTGCAATCGAGTTAGAGACAGAAATCGGGGGCTATCTGACATCGTCGACCTAACTAGCTTCTGCCGAAAAAACCAACCGCTTCTGAACCTTGAAAGCCCCTATTATCGAATTTATCCGACGACCAAACCATCAAAATTCGAAGGGGGGATCCCGATAAGCAGGTATTCGCGCCGGTGGATGTGAGTTCCCGCTTCGAGAAGTCAATGCAACAATATGACAATGATCAATTGGACTTCTTGACGGACGAAATGTTCACCTACACTGGGCCAGACCTCAAAAACACAAGCGTGCCCCCTGCCATTTGCACAGCAAGGGGGCCGAGCACCCATCCCAGTTCCGCCACGGCTCGATAATGGGTTTCAGCAGTGACATGGAGGTGTAGTGCTCTCTCCAAGTGGGGGCGGATTCCGATCCGCTGGGAAAGGATGAGTGTACTCTACACTATGCCTCGAAAGACCTTTTGGGAGCCGAAGTGTAGCCGAATGCAGATTATCAATTCCCACCTCCGTGCGACACGGACTCCTATATGCCGGATACTCAAGTATGTATAGATGCTGGGGGGTATGATATTCACGTTAGTGGCTGCCGAGAGATGGACTGTGAAGAATTCGGCTATGCCCCATTCGGGATTTCCGGCAATTCTGCTCTGATGACACGGGTACTTCAGCCACCTTCTACAACGTCAATGGATACGGGCACTGGGCCAGGAGGGGGGCATGAATCCCGGTTGCTGGGATCCCAAGGGATTCGACCGCAATAGCCGGTTGCGCTCTTCATGGCCGCCGCGCGGCTCCGGCTTCCACGTGCTCTCGAATCCAATACCCGGCGCCTGGCGATCTAGCAGGTGCCAGATTCGCCGCCCTACCAACTGTAGGGTCTGGGCATCGACACGATGGCGAAGAATCTGGCAACCGCTCCCGGCGCACTCTGGAATCCTGCCCATTGGATTGTCCTCGACATCTACAAGCGGTAGCCGATTGTCGATAACCCCTTACTGTGGGCACAACATAACGTGCGGACGGCTTTTCCATCGCACCGAATGGCAATGGCCCAGAATATACGGGCTTCGGTGCCCTGTTGAGGTCGGATCTCGTCCTGATTAAGCTTGATCACGTGATGATTCACAGAGCCAATCACGACCCTTGAACTGGGCCGCATGCAAGACATGGTAGACTTGGTGCGGGCCCAACGGGCCATCGGAATGTGGCGGGTTTCAAGACCGTGGAGGAGTTTTGGGCATTAGAAGCGAGTAGCGCTCGCTTCATGCGACGCTATTTCTTAGGTAACCCCAACTAGAGCCTCGGGTTCGTTCCTGCGCCACCGCCCGAGCCCTTGTTGCAGACTAGAGATAGGGCGCGTTACACGCCCTTGAACCAAGTCTAAATTTCTCGCCAAAAGGAGGAGTCATTTCACCGCGCAGCGAATTTCACGCAGTAGAGAGGAAAGGAGATGCCGTCCGGATGTGTCCGACCTGCGCTGGATCCGGCGACTGCCCTACCTGTCATGGCTCCGGATATCTGGTCGCCGAGCGGAACGACGATAGGCCGCACTGGGAGTCGTGCCCCACGTGTTGGAACGTGCGCGAGCGCCAAAGCACCGGTCGATGTTCGACCTGCCATGGACTCGGAGAAACGATCGACTAGCGCCTCGGGTACCCGGCCATATCGGTCCCATCCGCTTCCGACCGTGCAGCCTCATGCGAGCACCTCGCATATTCGGCAAGGCCCCGTTGCTCACAACACCCCCTGAGGGCAGCCTTCGACACGGTTTGTATGGTACCCGCGCGCCGGACGCCTGATAATAGACCGGTGATTGAGAAAAATATCACACACGACGAGGTGAGGTCCATTGACTCCTGCCGACCAGCGGCTCGAAGCCGCCGAGTTCCCCCTATTGAGATGCCCGCATGTCTGCCGGGTCTGCCACGTCCCCTTCCCGTATCCATATCACGGGCGGTATCGGGCGGAGGAACTCCAACCCATCGATTACGTCTGCCGTCGTTGTCTCCCCACTTGGTACGCCGCATGGGCAAAGGCACACGGGTGGTTGTAAGCCGTTAACCCCGGGTAGAGACTCACAGCTGCCCGCACATGCCGTACGATCCGCACAGCCGACGCTTCGCCAAATCACCCCCTCGCTCCACTATCCGGCAGCGCGAATCTGGGCCCGCCCGTTGGAGCCCCACCGACACCCCGCAGGTACGCGCGAATAAGCCAGCCCCCGGTCGCGCACACTACCGCCCAAGAAAGGATGGAAGTGGATGGATGCCTGGCGCGCCCTCAGCGAGGATCTCCAGCGACTGCAGCAACGCCTGACCGGGTTAATCGCCAGTCTCACGGACGGGCCAACGACGCTCACCACCTACGTGCCGGACATGGATGCCGTCGCCGCCCGGGTCATGGCCCGCCTGGGGACCAGTCCTGATGTCATTGTTCGACGATTCCGCATCGGCGGGTCGCGCGCGGGCCTCGTGTGCTATTTCGATAACCTAGTGGATGTGAGCATCATCGACCGCGATATCCTGCGGCCCGTGCTGCAAGGCGCGGACCCCGTACAAGACGGGTTGCCCGTGAGCCATGCCAGCGCTACGCAGGACTGGGAGACGCTCATCACGGGCATCCTGGCGGGGCAAACGGCGGTGTGCCTCGAGGACCTCCCCGAGGTCTGGCTGGTGGATACCGTCAAGCTGCCGCAGCGGAGCATCGAGCGCCCGCAGACAGAAATGGCCATTCGCGGGCCGCAGGAAGCCTTTAACGAGGTGTTGGCGACATAGTTGAGCCAACTGCGCCGGCAGCTCGCGACGCCCCACCTGGTGTTCGATCAATTGACCGTCGGCACACGGTATCCGGTCTCGGTCGTGATCGCCTATCTGGACGATGTCGTCAATCCGGCCCTCCGGGACGCCGTCCGGGCCCGAGTCACCCGGATTCGCGCCGAGACCGTCGTGAACAGCACGCTGGTGGCGAGCTATCTCCGCGATCACCCTGGCACCCTCTTTCCGACCGTCCGCAACTCGGAACGCGTGGATCTAGTGGTGTGGCAATTGCTCAGCGGCAAAGTGGCCGTGTTGGTCGACGGCGACCCCTTTGTGTTGTGGGGCCCGGCGACGGTCTGCGATTTCTATCACACCTCAGAAGACTATACCAGTGCGTGGTATGATGCGTCCTTCATCCGGGCGATTCGGTGGCTGGCTTGGGCCTTCGGCGTCTATTTGCCCGCTCTCTACATTGCCTTAACGGAAGTGAATCCCGAGCTGGTGCCTCCCCCGCTCGTCATCTTAACCGCCGGCAGCCATCCCGGTCTGCCGTTTACCCCCATCGTCGAGGTCCTAGTCATGATTCTCATCATTGAAATCCTGCGCGAAGCCGCGTTGCGTCTCCCGAAGGCGCTGGGCACGACCATTGGCACGGTCGGCGCTATTGTGGTCGGCACGGCCGTCGTCAAGGCCGGTTTCGTCAGTCCCCAAATTATTGTGGTGATGACCCTCACCGCCCTGAGCTTCTTTACCGCCCCCAGCTATGACCTCACCGGAACCTGGCGGCTGGTCAGTTGGGTGATTCTGGTCTCCGCCTTTATCTACGGCGTCTACGGCATCGTCTTAGCGACCCTGGGCCTCACCATCAAACTCGTCACCGAAACCTCCTTCGGTGTGCCGTATCTGACCCCACTCGCGCCCTTTCGCCCCGTCGACTGGGTGGACACGCTTCGGCGCGCCCCTGGAGTGCGTTCACCGACCGTGCGACCACCGCCCGCAGTGGAATCCGCCACCCGACGAGGCCCCCGATCAGGTCGGCCTGCGCGCAGGCCAACTGGATACGCATCCTTGATGGGTGGGCGGCGGGCTATTCCCCGCATCGCGGTGCTGGGCGCGATGCTCCTGCTCCTTAGCGGCTGCTGGGACCAGCGTCCCGTGGAGGGACGGGTGCTCGTGGAAGCGGTCGGCGTTGCGCCCACGACACGCCCCGACACATGGGCTTGGACGTTTGTCTTTCCCAATCCCACGGAATCCGTCTCGAGCCTCAGTTCGCTGTCGCCATCCGATCAGATCTATGCGGTCACCGTATCAGCCGCCACCTGGACCGGAGCCTTGCTGAAAGCCCAAGAGCGGACGACGCGGGATCTGTATTTCGGGCAATTCCGCGTCCTCGCCATTTCACCGCGCCTCCCGGCCGCGAGTTGGGACCGCCTCATTAGCACCTTCAATCGCTCGGGGCGCGTCTTGAAGACGTTCTGGATTGTCGCGGGCCACCCCGCAGCGGCTGTCGTCGCCACCGCCCCCGTTAGCGAAGGGGCTCCCCTCTACGCGCTGTTCAAATTGCTCGCCTGTCATTGCCAACCCTATTTCTGGGCCCAGCGGGCGTGGCAAGTCTGGGACCGCCTCACGACGCCGGGTGTCAAGGCCCCTACCGTCCCCGTCATCACCGTGGCGGGGCCCCATGTCCTCAACACCGCGTTCGCCACCGTGGGCCCCCGCCGAGTGTCCATCTCGTCCGCCTGCACGTCGGCGGGCTGGGCCTATCTCACCCAGCACGTCGTGAAAGGCGGCCTGGTGGTGCGCACCCCCTGGGGCCTCGTGGGTCTGAATTAAGTGCGCGGCCGCAGCCGGACTCGCATTGTCGCGCGCGGCCGGATGGTGGTAGTCACCGACACCCTCGTCTACCGCGGGGCCCTCGAAGACCTGCCGCCAGGACTGGCGCTGACGACGCGCCAAAAGACCGAGAGCGCCCGGGACGCCAGTCGCACGATTGCCGCCTTGTGTGATGGGGCCCTCCAGACGGCGGACACGCAGCAGGTCGACCCGTTTGGCTGGCATCGGCAACAGCACTGGGCGCAGAACACGGCGGGCCGCCCCTGGCCAGCCCCCATTCGTTGGCAGCATTGGTCCGTGCACGTCATCGTGCACTTCCGCATCACCGGCGAAGGCGTCGCCCATTCATGACCCCCGAATCCCGCACGCTGAGCCCATGGCACTACGCGACCCTGCTGATCAGCGCCACCATTGGCAACATCCTCTTTGTCTGGCCGGGTCATGTCGTCAGCGCGGCCGGAGAAAACGCCGCGGCCAGTGTCCTGGTCATCGTGGCCGGGATCGGCGGGATTGGGCTCGTGCATCACGCATGGGTGCAGCAGCATCCCCCCCCCCTCGCGGGGGCGGCCCGCTTCGCGGTCATTGCTATCGCCGTCCCCGGGTTACCCATCGTAGGCGCTCAGCCAGATGTTTGCATACGTTCATGGTGCCGTTTCTCGGCATTGTCATGTGGGGCGCCGTCATCTCCCTCGATGGGCTAGGCCGGCTGACGCAACTGTGGGTCCCCCTCGGGGGGGCCCTGCTCGCCGGGGTCAGCAGCGTCGCCCTGGTCAATGCGAGCCATGGCCAGGCGCTGTGGCCGGGTCACCTCTACGTCATCCCGGCGATCCACGGGGTAGCCATTATGGCCTATCTCGCGGCCCCCGTGGCCCCGACGGTGGTCCTCCTCACGTCCCACATCAATGCCCCGGACCGCACCATCCGCCAGAGCTTCATGGCCGCCGCGGCCGTGATTGGCGTGACCTTGCTCGCGATTTATGCGCTCGTCATCTGCCTCTTGGGTCCCGATGCCATTCCCCATCTGCGCTGGCCGCTCGTCTACACCTTGGAGACCATTACACTGGACAGCACCTTCTTTGTCAGCCGCGTGGGCCTCGCCGTGATCTTCCTCTGGACCGCCGTGGTCGCCTTGGCGTTCAGCGTGCATCTCCGCCTCAGCCTGCAGGTCGTCCAGCAGGTCCGTCCCTCGCTCCCGCGATGGAGTCCCATCATCCTGGGGCTTGTCTACGCGATCGGCATTGGGGTGTTCCTGACCCCCACGGCCAGTAGTCACTGGATCGTGGATCGCATGGACCCCCTGGCGTGTGGCTATCTCGTGCTCGAAACCACCGGCTTGGGCCTCTGGATGGTCGTCCGCGCCGTCGGCCACCGGCGCCACCGCGGGATGAACTCCTAGCCCACGCCGCACCACAGCCCGAACTACCACTCAGACTCCTCCGCATGCCTGGCCATAAAGAATCGGTGCCCCTGTCAAGGCCAATTTGAAAATCGCCAAAAACGCCAACCGTGACTCCGCAGAAACGCCAATGGAAAATGGCTCTCCGGCACTTTTGCTGATGGATCCGTATGGGTCACGTCGAGATGCTCCCGGACCCCGAGCTTCCCCGAGGCCGACGTGACGTTAGCGTTGGTTGTGTAAGATACGAGCCCGTAGCAGGTCCAGGTGCGCTCGTCCATACATAATCCGCTTCAGACATTTGATCTGGTTATTGAATCCTTCGGTCATTCCTTGGCTCCACGTGTCCGTGAGACCCGCTTGGACGGCCGCTGTGTCCTCCATCAAACCTTTCGCAAACCTCACCAGTTCGGGAATGCCACTCGCGTGGGCCGCACGAATCCACGCGGCAAGCGCGGAGCCCTTTCGGTGCGTGAGCATTGTATGGAACAAGTGCACCAACGTCCATGCGCGGCGGTACTCCGGTGCGTCCGTCATCAACTCGGTTAAGGTCCCAGTGGCCTGGCGTGGCCAGCCGGTGTCAGACCCCAAAAACCATGTCGCCCACGTCCGCCGCGCAATGCGAACCGGCGGCATGGCCCGGCCGCGTTCTTGAGCCCGCCGCTGGCGGAGCCAGCGGGAAATCGTCGTCAGGCTCCCGTGGTACCCGGCCGTTTGCAGGGTCCGCAGAATTGGCTTAGCTTGCCGGATTCCCTTGGCCCACAGTCGCTCCAATTGCGGGACGAATGGATCGAGGAGATGGGGGTAAGTGGCACGCGGCGTACCTTCGGGCGGAGCCGAGGTTCGGAGGTACTTGGTGACGGTCTTCCGATCGAATCCCGTCCGGCGAGCAATCTCGGCCACCTTATACCCTCCGTGAGCAAGAGCTTGTACGGCGGCATACCGTTCTTGTTGATGCACGACCCCTTTCGGGGTCGACGGGAGATGGTGCGTAAGCGGCAGCGCGGGCGACCGCGGTCGGGGTGGCGGCGTGCGTGTCAGCAACTCATTAAAGGCGTCGCTGAGGTTTTTCAGCAGATGCCAGCGGTCGGCGACTTGGCGGGCTTGGGGAGCCCCGTCGCTGATCGCTTTGCCATAGCCACGGGCCCGATCACGGCTGACCACCTGAATCCCGGGATGTTGGTGCAACCAGCGGGTGACGGTCTCGAGTCCACGGTCTGGCAAAATCTCGATAATCCGATGCCGTTCCAGATCGACAACGACGGTCGCGTACGTATGTCCTTTTCGGATCGCCCAATCATCAATGCCCACCACTCGCGGCGCTTCCCAGCTCGGGTCTGCCGCCGTCCGTAAAATGCGAAGAATGGTGGTGGCGCTGACATCGCAGCCCTGGTCTAAAGCCACACGGGCGAGCGCCTCTGCACTGAGATGCCACCCCCATTGCTGAATCCACGCCGTCAACTCCGCCGAGCGCCGTCCGTAGGCGGGAACCCATGGATCGAGCCGTTCACAAAAGACCTGGTAGGCATAGGTCGGCGTGGAACACCAAAAGCGGCGGACATCCAACTGCACCTGAACGCGGAATCCGCGCCACGGAATATCGCTGACGGTCCGCCGATACCCACTTTGCACACGATGGGCCGGCTGCTGGCACCCGGGACACCGAACCGTGGGAACCGTACGCACGAAATGTAGGAGAATACGGGGGCCCTCGTCGCAGATTTCGACGCACCGGGAGCCGGGAATGTTTGGTAAAATGCGCATAGGACATGATCTCCTTTCGCGGGGTAGACATGTCCTATAATTCTTCCATTAACTGCCAAATCCTTCCTGATCAGCAAAAGTGCCGGAGAGCCTGGAAAATCATCATTTTGGCCAATTCGAAATCCCCAGGGAGTCCCCTGATGCGTGTAGGCTGTGCGGTATGGGTGCGGGCCCTTCGGCCATCGGACTGGCACTGTCCACGAGGGCACCGCTCCATCCGATGCGGGTCGCCCGGCCCCTGGGAGCGACCGGCCGACGATGCGGTCGCTCCCTGCCATGAGAAGCGTCGGGGTGTCAGTCGGGCAACGGGATACGGTTAGGAGGCGTCGACGGTGCGGGAAGCCGGCGGCACAAGGACCGTTCCCGCGGGGCTCACGCCCCGCTTTTTGTCGCGCAACCGGTACGAGTCGCCGCGGATGTTGACCACAGTCGAGCGGTGGAGCAGCCGATCCAAGATCGCCGTAGCCAACACGGCATCGCCGAAGACCTCTCCCCATTCGCTAAAGCTCTTGTTGGACGTCAGGATCATGCTGCCACGCTCGTACCGTGCGGACACCAAACGGAAAAAGAGGGTGGCGTCCAGCCGCTCCAACGGTAAATACCCCACCTCATCCACGCACAGCAATTTGGGGCGGGTATAAACCGCCAAGCGCGTAGCAAACCGGTTGTCATCCCACGCGCGGCGGAGATCGGCAAAAACCCATGCGGGCAGGGCTTTACGGGCTTCGTTGATGCAACTGTCGCAAATGCGGCCGCGAGACGTCCTTACTAGGACATGATGGGGCCCTCGTCTCTCACAAAACGTACAAAGGGTCACCAACCGCCCTAAGACCCCGGGTGCGGCTGGTATCACCGCCTCCGGAGGCTGGTTTTCCAACGTGGCGATGGCCATTTCAAGGCAATCGGCGCAGACCGTCCGGCCATTCTTGCGCCAGCTTGGCTGGACCACCGGAGACACCCCGCATAGAGTGCACGATTCCTTAGGCACGTTGTCCCTCATTCCGGCTTAAAACTCATACGCGTTGCCGCTGTATTCGGTCCCTCGTGTGCCTGACCCGCCCGGCCATACAAGTTGCCACTGAAGAGCATTTCGCCAATAACCCGGGGACGGTGAGGAATACGGATATAGACCGATGTCCAAGCCGGTAGTGTAGGATACATCCGTGGACGGCGGACCGTCTTCGGTGACCCACGACGAGGACGACTGTGAGCAGTTCGCGGTGATGGGACACCATTGGAGGTTGGGCTTCAAGCTAATCTCGGGCATGGTCTGGCTACAGTCCATGGACCCCCCAAAATCCATACTGGTCGCTGTCAATCCATTCATATTGACTTTCAGCGTCGACGTGATATTGCAACCTGACCGTTCTGATGGACTTACTCAAGTCTGATCATCACTGATCAACTCTAGCCATCTTCTTGCGTCATCGCGCCACCGCTTCTGAGGGCTTCCGCCGGTCGTCTACGGGAGGGCGCTCAGCAAGCTGTCACCGAGCCGTGCTGCCGTTAGGCAGAAACGGGTTGGGCGCTCCCAACCGAACTCTCGGCCACCTTTTGCAAATTGACCGCGGCGTTCACATCGCGGTCGTGCCGCGTGCGGCACTCGGGACACGTCCACTCCCGCACCGCGCGGGGCATTTTGGGCGTTTTGTATCCACACGACGAACACATTTTGCTACTGGGATACCACCGGCTCACCACGACGACCGTCTTTCCGCGTTGGGCTGCTTTGTATGTGAGGTGCCGACGGAATTCTGCAAAACCCATATCAGCAATCGCCCGGGCGAGCGGATGATTTTTGAGCATCCCGGCTACGTTCAGATCCTCAATGGCGATGACATCGTAGCGCCGCACGAGATCGGTGGTCAGTTGGTGTCACGCATCCGCCCGGATATTCGCAATTCGCGCATGGAGTCGCGCTATGCGGCGCTACGTCTTCTCCATATTGCGGGATCGGGGAACCCGCATCCCCTTGGGAATCGGTTGGCCGGGTGGAAGCCCGGCACGGACTTTGGCGGCCTCCATCTGGCGAGTGTATTGCTTCGACAATCGACGGAGGTGCTTCAACGCCGCAGCGTGCGCCTTTGGCCCGGCGATCTTCTCACCGCTAGAGAGCGTGGCCAATGCCGACACCCCGAGATCCACCCCGACCGTCGCGTGGTTTTGGCGGGGGACGATGGGCAGATCCGGGATTTCGACGGTGATGCTGAGAAACCAGCGGTCAGCGGTCCGCGAGAGGGTGCCGGACAACACGTTGCCAACAAACCGCAAGGGTTCGTGCATCCGCACCCACCCCAGCTTGGGGATGCGCACCCCCGTCCCTTTGATGGCAAACTGATCGTTGGTGAGGGAAAAGCTATCGTGGCGGCCCTTTTTCTTAAATGTCGGATAACCCCCCGTTCCGGCGAAGAAATTCCGGAACGCGCGACCCCAGTGGCTAATGGCCATCTGGGGCGCGTTTTTGGTCACGGCCTGCATCCACGGGAATTGGGCGCCTTTGATCGTGTTGAGGCGACGCCGCCAAGCGGCTTCCGAGGGCTGGGGTTGCGTGGGATCGGCTTTCCATGCGTCCATACTGCGCTTGCCATTCTGCCAGGGCCCAGTTGTAGGCAAATCGTGCGACGCCGGCGGCCTGACGAACGTACGTCTCTTGCCGGTTATTGGGATCCAACGCGATTTTATGCGCCACAATCACGACGACGCCTCCTCGACCGCGTGTTTCACGCCCTCCAACAATTTTTGGTTCTTTCGGGAGCGACTGCCGTAGAGCCGCGCTGAAAAGACGGTGATGATTTCGAGTACGTCCTGGGCTAAATCTTCTTCAAACGGGGTGTCCTCCCCTTGGTTCAGAATCACCACTTCCACGTGCTTCGCTTCGCAAATCGCGAAGACTAACTCGGCCCCAAATCGCACGAGGCGATCTTTGTGGGTAATCACCAATCGACTGACACGGTCCGCCAAAATGTCGTTCAGGAGTTTTGTGAGCCCCTTTTTATGGTAGTTCATCCCCGACCCCCGATCGGTGATCACCTCGAAGGTCCAGCCCTGTTGTGCACAGTACAATTCGAGCCCTTGTTTTTGGCGTTCCAGATCGGCCTTTTGGTCGTGGCTCGACACCCGGGCATACGCCACCGTCTTGCGCTCCCCATCCTGCTGACGAAACTGGTTGGGGCGCAATCGCGCGAGATCATAGCGGCGATACCCCCCAGCAGTCCGTTCATCCGGCATGAGTCGGCCTTCTTGTTCCCAACGCCGCAATGTGGAGGGGTTAACGCCCAAAAACTCTGCCGCTTCGCGGATTCCCACAAGTTTTCTGTTCATGGTTAAATGATACAACCATGAGCAATAATGAGCAAAGTTTTAGAGCACTGTTAAAACCCTGCCGACCCGGCTGGACGAGCCTGTAGGGTCGTGCCGGGACCCGGAGTTAAATATGTCGACGAGGACACGATCTTTGAGGTTGCCGTTTGCGTCGTGGCCGTCGTAGAGAGCGCCGCAGCGAAGGTCGCGCCGCCCGCCACCAACAGGAAACTCGTCATCAATGCAAACACTCATATTAACTTGCGCATTCAGAGCATCCTTTCGGAACAGCGATGCGTGAAACGTACAAGCTTACCCTATAAACTTTCTCCATGGGCGTATCATTTTCCTGTTTCTGCCTGGTAAAATCTGCCGTAGTGTATTCGACCACCACTCAACAGGCACGCACGGTCGTTCGCAGTGACGGTGCTTAGTGACAAAAATCCCGTCGCATGAGCTTCCCACCGGTTTCATGCATGCGCATTCAGAAAGGAGAGTTCTTGGGTTCTCTCGGTACAGACAGACGGCGGCGCAACCTACCCGTGGCGGCCGGCGTCTAGGGCATTGGTGTGGTGCTACCGTATCGCAGCCCCCTGAAGCCTGTCAAGACGGAAGCGCCGACAGGTGTGAGGGGCTCTGTCCATGTAGCCAGGACCCGCACGCCTATGACACCATCAAGTCCCCCCTGTGCTGCTTTGCGGTTGGTCACGTCTCCCTCCCTGCGTACATGGCAGGGTTCGCTAGCGTGATCGGGTGAAGCAAAGACCGTTCGAGAGGGAACCGACGGAAAAACTCGAAGACGATGAAAAGACCGGGAAACCTATCAAAATATTGAGGTAGGATGTGGGGCGATGTGTAGGTGCTCAACGGCCTGCCCTCGGCGGCGATAGACATTTCGGTGGCGCGGTACAGTACTCGGTGCCAATGCAAGGGGAGGTGGCCTGCAGAGAGAGTTGAGTCACTCCAGCGATGCCAGCCGAGGTCGTATCGAGATGTTCCTGGAGGCTCCGAAACCCGATAATAGCTGCCTACAGCTGCTTCACCACCTCCTTGATCAGGTTTGAGCGTCAGATACGCGAGCGCGTCCTCGTTCGATCTCACACGGCGGGTCGTGACCCCCTGATTGGATGAGCACCAGACCTTTCGAGCCGTGGCGCTGGTTTTCGGCTTGCCGGGACATGGCGTCGTGCATGGAATGGCCTAATGGAACCCTTCGGCAAGACTGTCATATAGTGGAAGCAAATCTGCATAGGGAGGTTTTGTATATGAGTGCGAGCGTTATCTGTCCACCTTTTCTTGCCGCGCCCTCCCGTTTTTTCGCTCCGCAGCTGGTCTCGACAGAGCCGTGGGCCTTAGCACGACAGGGGTTAGTGTTTCAGGCGTCAACCGGTGACGTCGACGTTCCTGTGAATGGCGGAAAGCTATTCTTAGTCCTTCAGAACCCGGGAGGATCCGGAAAGCTACTACAGGTTTTCGGAGTTGGAGCTAATCAATATTCCATCTTTTCCGACTTGTTCGCCCAAAACAATCCGACATTCTCGACTCCGCTCACGCCGGTGACCATCCAAAGCACAAACTCGGCCGAGACGCTCTCGTCTGTAGCCCAAGCCTACATGGTCACAGAGACTCCCCCGCCATCTACTCCGCCGGATGGCGTCCTGCTGGCGCGAAACCTTGCGGCTGCATCCTGGGTCACTAATAACTTTGTGCCTGGCTTGTGGGTCATACCGCCGGGTACTGCCATGGCGTTTGTTATTTACTTTTACGCGAGCACTTCCGCGTACGACCTTGGTGCCATTTCCCTAATTTGGGGAGAGGTCCCGATCCTGTAAGTTGACAGGATTGCACGATGCGAGGGTGGGTTCGTCCCACACCTTAGTCGCCTTCGCGACCAGCCAGCCTCATCCCTACTTTCTCTAGGTAAGACTTTCTCTAGTCAACCTGAGGGGAAGATGTGCGACGGCGATCACGTTTTCTTATACGAGTCGGCGGGAGACCGCGTACGAGCCGACCGCATCGAGAATGTTCGGCGAACGGACGGTATTTCTGAAGAGAGATTGGGCTGGCGAATGCGATAGGGTGCGGGGCTAGACGCGGGACAAAAAACCCTCCAGACACCGACCCGTCTTTGGCATGTACCAATTTACTGAAGAAGGAGCGTGGGGGTCGTGAGGCGGCGGCCTCATGCCGCCCCGCGTGTCCCTCTGCCTGGCGGTGAGCCCCACGGGCTCGCCGAGCCGGTGCCGGAGGGGCTGTTGCGGCCAACTTTAAAATCCCCAATAACGACAATCACACTTCGCCAAAAGGGCCAACCTAAAGTCGCCAAAACGGCCAACGGAAAATCCCCATTTTGGCCAAGAAGATGTCGCCATCCATTCCGTCGCAGCAGGATCGCGGCCCTCCGCGCGAGAATCGCTGGAAGCCACCCTGTGGTACATCCTGTCGATTGCGGAGGAGAGGTTCCATGCGGCAATTGGGGAGAGATGAACGATTGGCCATTTATGATGCGTTGCAAGACGGACAATCCGTGTCCCACATCCATCGGGAGACGGGCCACGACCGGAAAACCATTCGCGACATTCGCGATGCGGGCGACCCGCGCCAGCGGACTAGCCCTCCGCCGGCCTCGGCGCGGCCGCGCCTCCTTGAACCCTATGAAGAGTATATCCGAGAACGCGTCCGAGCGGGTTGCGTCAACACCGCGATGTTGCTGGACGAGATTCGGCTACGGGGCTATACCGGGGGCCGGAGTACCCTCAAGAACTTCGTACACCCTTTGCGTCCCACGGGGGTGCCTGAGCCCGTGCAGCGGTATGAGACACCCCCAGGACGGCAAGCCCAATGTGATTGGGCCCATTTTGGCCGGCTCGAATATCCGGACGGCACCGTCCGGCCGCTGTGGATCTTTATCCTGACCTTGAGCTATTCTCGGTGTCTATACATCGAGTTCGTCCACGACACCCGTCAAGACACGCTCTTTACCTGCTTGGAGCATGCGTTTGCCACGTTCGGCGGCGTGCCCACCGAGATCCTGTCGGACAATATGACCCCCATGGTCGTCGCCCATCCGGTCGACGGCCCCGTCTTATGGCATCCGCGCTTTGCCGCCTTTGCCGCGTTTCATGGGTTCACGCCCAAGGCCGCCCGCCCCTATCGGGGTCAAACCAAAGGCAAGGTGGAACGGCCTGTGCGCTATGTCCGGGACAACTTCTGGCCGCGGGTGCAGCGCATCGAAGGGCTGGATGACCTGAATCATCAGGTCGTAACCTGGGTGCGCACGGTGGCCGATGTCCGGGTCCATGGCACCATCCATGAGCGCCCGACCGATCGCCGCGCAGCGGATGTGGCGGGCTGTACGCCCTGGTCCGGAGCCCATCGCTTCTGGTATGGGGAGGAGTTGGTGCGTCGCGTGCACACCGATGGGTATGTGCGGTGGGCGGGCCACGCCTGGGCCGTTGGCTATGACTGGATCGGGCAGCAGGTCGTCGTGCAACGACGTCCGGGTGGGGGTGTCGTAATTCGGGTGGGGGATCGCATCCTGCATGAGTATCCCGCCCCGGTCCATCCCCATACCGTGGTCGGGTCCCCGGGCCCCTTGCCCACACCGTCTCGGACCCGGACGGGTCCACGTCGGGTGCTCAGTGGATGAAGCGTGGTGGGCCCTGCAGGGGCTCCAGGCGGACGGCTCCTGCCCGGTGAATTGGCACGCCGGCGATAAACTCCTGGAAGCCCACGAACGCTAACAGGAAAACTCGCGGCTCAAGAGCTGTCATTGCATCGTCGGACGTGGTGTGGGGCGGCGGCAGAATCGGGGGACCGCAACCACCGTGCCATCAGGGCTTCGGTCTCCTGAATACAACACCAGTTCCACCACAACTGACGGAAGGCCTCCCGGTCTTCGGCTAAGGCAGCCGCCACGAGTTGGGTGACCGTTTGCTCGCGGAGCCGCTCCCACGAATTCTGTCGTGTGCGCATAGCGTGTGCCCCTTTCTCCCTGTTAGTTTGGGCATTCGCGGCTCGTTTTATGGGGGCCGTGGGGTTCCGTACACCAAATCTCATAAAAAGAGTCTCGTAACACAGTACTCCGCGGATCAGGGCCAGGATTTGCCGTCAACTTTAGATGCCGCCTTTGGGTGGGACCCGGGTCCTTGGTTAACGGGTGGAACGGTCAGCGCCCGTTCGAACTTGCCCCCTAAAAGAACACGCCCAGGCCGGGCACCAAAAGAGCCCGCCTCGCGGATGCGACGCGGACCCTTCCGGATTCTGATCAAGCCCCGTCGCGGGCTAGCTCTTCTGGTTTGCGAGTAGCTCCTGGACTTCCCGAAGCGTCTTGTGGCGATCACCGTGATGGTCATCGAGGAGTAGCAAGAGAATGAGTTGCAATTGCCACTGCCATTGGGTCTGCCACTGGTCTTGGTACTGGTGCTGGGCCTGAAGCTGGGCTACCACTTGGGCCAGCAGTTGATGAAGCTCCTGCCATTGAGCCTGGGCTTGGGTTTGCCACTGGGCCATCAGTTGGAGTTGGCCTTGCACTTGCCACTGGCTCTGTGATTCGGCTTGACCTTGGATGTTGAGTTGGATCGCTCCCCCGTGGCCGTCAGGCGGCTTGATGTGAATATCGCGCGAACCGGACCCCGGCTCGGGGCCGTCTCCGACGGACACCGCGCCGATCGGTAAGGAGTCTCTCCGACGGTTATCGGTCTTTGAATCTATGGGCTGTGCGTTCTCGGTCTTCACGTCCGGGCCGCCCTTTGAACCCGGGAGCCACGCCTCGTCTTTGCTCACAGTGTTCTCCCTCCTGTTTTGCTATTAATTTCACCCAGCTACCGTCCCGCGACGGCTGAGGTCACTGTCGTTTCCCCGTGATACCGTATGCAGTGTTCCAGAATATGGTTCCTGCGCCGATCTCTCGCCCCACCTTGCCGGGTTCACGGGTGGTCGATCCACTCCTGGGGTAGAGTGGAGGATTGACGGGCAATCGCTCAAGCGACGTCTCACGCCGGTCCCCGGTCCACGCGTGCAGGATCCATTGTTTGAGCATAGGACCGAGCCTTGCCGAGAAGGCAATATACAACGACACCGCCCCCCGAAACCGTGAGGCGCTATCCAATCGGTGTTAACTGAGCGGCCTTATGCCGGGTCCCGTGCCATAGCCGCCAGAGGCGCGTCCCGTCATTGTATGGGTGGCGGGCCCTTCGGCCACCGGACTGGGGCTGTCAACGAGCGCGTCGCTCCGCCCGATGTGGAATCATCACCCGGCCCGTGAGGGCGACCGGCCAGGCGGTCGCCCCCTGCCATGAGAAGTGTCGGCGTCGGGGTGCCGGTCGGGCAGCGTGATACCGCCGTTAGTGCTGGCGCTAACGCTTCTTGGCAGCACTGCCGCTCAATGCCAACGCGTTTAGCCCCCAAGGTTATGCTAAGGCCGTTGGCACCAGACCCCCTGCCCACACGGGAGGAGGTCTAGTGACGGTCGGGGTCAGTTGCTGTCGCGCCGATCGGCAATGACCTGTTGCATGTGTGATTCATACACGATCTCTGCATGGGCCGCGGCCCAGAGCGCTTGGACGGCGAACAGATTGATGAGCCGCAGGATGCCCTGGGTTTGTGCGTAGAGTACGCTCAGCGCCGTAGGAGCCATCAACGGATGGGTCGTGCCCGCAAGTTGACAATGATGCGCGACATAGACCTGGGTTTCAGACTCGGAGTGCCGCCCAAGTGATAGCGCAAGGCAATGCGTTGCTGAATCGGGTTAAAGTATCGCAGGCGGAGTTGGGCCCGCAAGTCGGGTTGTCCAACCAAGATGCACGCGAAGGGCGTGACGGCGTCCGTTTGGGTATTGGCGATGAACCGAAGGTCTTGGAGCATGGTGGCCGGAAGATTTTGGGCCTCGTCAATGATCAGGACCGGCACTTTATGCTGTTGGTCAAAGAGGTCGGTCATGAGCGCCATGAATTGCCGACGCGCTTGCGAGCGCGGAAAACAGGGCGTCATGCCGAAGGCGTCGAGCACCAACGAGTAAAAATCAAACGGCGTGAGCTGGGATTCGGCACAGTAGACCACGGGATGCCGATGCGGATCTAAACCGGCGGCTAGCCGCCGGACGGCACTCGATTTTCCCGATCTAATTTCCCCGGTCACGAGCCCCAGGGCTCGGGTTTCCACCATGATGGCGAGCCGGGCTTGCAATTTCTGAAAGCCGCTGTGCGGGAAGTATTCCGTGGGATCGAGCTCTTTGCTGAACGGTTCCCGGGTAAAGCCAAAATAGCCTTTAACCATGGAGTGGATCCTCCTTCATAGTCGACGAGTCGAGGGGACTGGGTGGCATAGCGAATACGGGCTTGCTGCTTGTTGGGTGCGAGCCGCCTGCTGTTCTTGGGCCAAAGTCAGATAGTTCAAACCGGTCGGCGGCGCCGGCGACGGGGATTCCGGGTGGGGACCTCGCGATAGCGATGATGCTGAAGCACGAGCGGCGTCGCATCGGAATAGATTTGACCCTGATATTCGCAATGGGTGATGGTCAGATCGTAGGGATCATACCGCACCGTTAGGGTCTTGCGTGCCAGCCGGGCATCCACTTCGTATCGATTGCCGGCCAATTGGATGACGCCGGTTTTGTCCGCCTTGCGGGTCTCCTGCCACAGGAAGCTGCCACGCTCAAACCCCTGCGGACAACAAACGGAAAAACAGTGTGGCGTCCAGCCGCTCCAACGGCAAATACCCCACCTCATCCACGCACAGCAATTATGGGCGGGTATAAACCGCCAAGCGCGTAGCAAACCGAGGCTCTTGCACACTTTTGGTGAAAGAGGAATATTGGCAACAAATGTCAAATGGACATGCCGCCTTTCGGAGGTGTGAACATGTCCTTGTTTAGTATACCAGAGTGCGGGATGCGCGTGACGTTGGTGCGGGGGACGGACCAACCCGTCCAGGTCGTGGTCGAATCGGTGGCGCATCGGACCCCCTGTCCCGCGTGTGGGCAGTGGAGCGCCCAGATCCATAGCCAATATACGCGCCACCTGCAGGAACTTCCCGTCGGGTCGTTGACGGTCACCGTGGAACTATGGGCGCACCGATTTGTCTGCCCGACACCCACGTGTTCCCAGCACATTTTTTGCGAGCGGGTCCCCTCGGCGTCACCCCAGCAACGACGCACCGCCCCGTGCACGGCGCGGCTCTTAACCTGGGCCTGGGATATGACCGCAGTCGCCACGTGCCAGGCGACCGCAGCGGAAGGGATGGCTGTCAGCCGGTCGACCATTAATCGGCTCCTCGTGCGTACTGCGGTCGCCCCCCGGATGCGACGACCGGACGGCGGCGTTGACCATCATCGGCGTGGATGATTAGGTGTGGAACAAGGGGCGCGCTACGGGACCCTGGTCGTTGATTTGACCACCCATCGTCCGGTGGCGGTGTTGCCGGATCGCACCGCCGAGACACTGGCGACCTGGCTGCGTCAGCACCCCAGCATTTAGGTCGTTTCGCGCGATCGGGGAGGCCCGTATGCCAAGGGCGCCCGCGAGGGGGCCCCCCAAGCCCAGCAAGTCGCCGATCGGTTTCATTTGCTCAAAAATTGGGGTGACCGAGTGGCCTCCGTCATCGGAACCTGGCATCCGCCCATGGGGATTCCTATGGATCCACAAGAAATGCCGGAGCGGGCCGACGCTGTTGTGCCGCCTACCACCTCGCCGCAAAAGCACCAGCGCTGGGAAGCAGTGCATCGGCTGAATGCCCAAAGATGGTCCGTCTCCGCGATTGCCAACTCTCTGCATTGCGATCGGGAGACGGTCCGTAAGGATCTCGCGGCGGAAATCGCCGCGGGCCCCCCGATCCCCGGACTTCGGCCCCAGTCGGCTGAGGATATGCTCGGCATATTATAGCAAGGCGATCGTCACATGACCGCGCAGGCCTTGTGGGAGGCCGCCTTCCAACAAGGCTATACGAAATCTGTGGAGACCGTCCCACGCTGGCTGTGCCGCCGTCGTGGCCGAGTGAACCGAGGGCAGCGCATTCCCCGTCACGCCACGGGGACCTTGAGTGCGCGGATCCATGAGGATCCACCCTACCGGCTGGCGTGGACGCTCACGCGCCACTTTCAAACCTTGGTGATCCATCAGCGCGGCGAGACGGCCTTAGCAACATGGTGCCGCGCCGCAGAAGCGAGTGGGGTGCCGGTCTTTCCGCGATTTGCAGAAACCCTCCGCGCGGACTGGGATGCGGTGGTGGCGGCATTTCCCTTCCGTGGAGCCAAGGCCCGGTGGCAGGGTTGAACAATCGGACCAAGACGCTCAAGCGGATGATGTATGGTCGGGGCCCGCTTTCCGTTGTTGAGCGCCCGGATTTTGCATCGGTAACGCGTCGAGGCCCGCCGCGCTCGGGCATTGGCATGGTCTCGAACGAGGGGAATGGACATGGGGCTCGTGCACCCTCACGGTTCGAGCACGCCATGGCCCAGCGCCACCAAAAGTGTGCAAGAGCCGCTTCAGGTTTGTCCTTTTGGCGAAGTGTGGTTGTCGTTATTGGCGATTTTAAAGTTGGCCCCAACAACTGGCTGAGGAAAAGGCGCGACTCATTCCCGTTGGACGGCACCACTGGCACGCGGACCAGCGCTATCCGCATCACTTCGACTTTCTCGGGTTCCGGCACTACCTCAGCCACGACCGGCACGGTCGGATGGCCGTCGTGCGGTTGCCGAGCCCGAAAAGCCGGCAGAAATTCCTGCTCGACATCAAACAATGGTTACGGGTCCACCAACATGACCACCCCCGTGCGAAAGCGCGGGTATTGCACGCTAAGTTGCGGAGATTCTATCAATACTTCGACCTGCTGCATACAACAGCGGCATTGGGACGGCTGGGGTGTGCGGTCCAGTGGTACTGGGACCGGTCGTTGTGTCGCCGCAGTCAGCAACGGAAACTCACGTGGACGCGCTGACACGGCGCCCATGGTTTGTCCTTCCGCGTCCACGAGTGGTCCATCCGATGGTGTAACGTATGTGAAATCGGGGAGTCGGATGCGTGAATTGCGCACGTCCGGTTCTACGGCAAAGAGGGCGCCCAAGGGACACTCACTAATACCGCCACGCCCCAAGACCCCTCTTTACCTACTAGCCTAAGCAGCCGCAATACCACGCGCGGCCAAAGATCTCGTAGCCGTAGTTCAAGCCAGCATGGTGAGTTGTGGGCGACGCTCGGGCCGACCGCGTCCGCCCCCGAGCCCCCGAAGGCTTTGGGTGCGCTGCTGCTCATCGCTTGAATCACCGCCTCAAGAGGATGTCACCTATTACAAACCCGTCTGAGTTCTGCATCCGGCCATAAGAACCATCCTGGCTAGGCCGCACCATCGACAACATGAGGTGTCTGAGCCCGAGCTTACCCCCATGCTTCATCAAAACACGACAGTCGGGGGCAGTTGCCGCGCTGACCTCGCGCCCATTTCCGAGCACTTAGAAACTGTGTCAAAAACGTATCCCGGATCGTATATCTACATAAACTTACAATTTTGGGGGATGATAACATGGCGGTGATTTATGTTCCCAACGACTATGCATCTATTCAAGCTGCAATCGATGCCGCCGTCGCCGGTGATACGGTATTGGTTAGGCCAGGAACTTATACAGAACCCACCACCCCGGCTTCCACACCTATGATCGTTATTAATAAACCACTGACCCTCCAGTCGACCGATGGTCCTGCCGTCACAATATTAGATGGGAACAGTGCTACAGAACGTTATTACATGGTGAGTATCGAAGCGGACAATGTGGTATTTAAGGGCTTTACCGTCACGAACCCTCGGTACAGTGGCACAGCAGATGCTTCAGGAATATTGACAAGTTTGAGCGGACGCCAAGACAATATTAAAATTCTAGACAATATCATCCACGACATTGGGAGTCTCACGCGCCCGGTTGTAAGCTTCGGGACATTCGGTATCAATGTCGGACCCGTTGACGGACTTGAAATTGGAAATAATGTCATTTATCACATCGGCAACGCCGAGACTAATCCGGACAACGGTTGGGCGATCGGCATTTTTGTCTACGGCAATGACGCCGTAGATACGGCGACCAGTGTGAACATCCATGACAATACAGTGTACGACATTGAGAGCCCCGTTGCAGTGAATGATGGCATTAACAGCGGCGGAGACTCGAAGAATATTACCATTGCAGACAATACCATTCACGCAGTCGTGAAACGTGGAATTGTCACAAGTCCCGGCATGCTTGGGCCCGTCACCATTACTGGCAACCAGGTCACCGGAGCCACTTCATATGGAATGCTCCTGCGCAGTCCGTACGCTCAAACCGTAACCGACAACACCATCACACTAAATGACATTGGGGTCCATGTGAACGATACGGTATCCACAACGCCCGAAATCCATGACAACAATATTTATAATAACACGAGCTATGACTTGGTGAATGATGCGTTGGTGCGCGTCAATGCACAGTATAACTGGTGGGGGAGTGTCACCGGTCCGGACGGCAAAGTCCTTGGACTAACCCCGACTGAATATACACCCTTTTTGGAGGCTCCCATTAGTGAGGTTACCGGCGTTACGAGCCGCGTCAAGGGGGTAACCTGCACGCAACTGGCCCGGACCCCAATACCCGACAAGCCCGGATTTGAGGACATCATTCTTCAGGTGACCATCGTGCTCACGATTACGCTGCTCGGACCGACGGGTATGCCAATCGTGACCTTCGAGGCACCGGATGTCGTATTGGAGGCGGTCACCCTCTATGTGCCCACGGGCACCACCATCTACTGCGCCGCGCTCCCTGGCACTACCGTGGAATCCATGTTAGCGGGTGTCCAAGTCCGCAATATTATTACCCTGTGCCTGTTGGTGGCTGCGGTCGGCCCGGCGGACCTTTTACTACCCGACCTGGGGCCATGCCAGCCGCCCGCGAGTAATCAGGTCAACCCGTCTCGTGCCATGACTGACCTAGGCCAGTGCGCAGCCGTCTGCGTGGAAGTCACCAAAGTCTTCGATGAGCGCGCACGAACCGACGTCATAGTGTTCAATGTTCCGGTCCCGTAGATGAAAGCTGGCCTTGATGGTGCTTCATGCGCAGGATTATGTGCGGCAGATCGAAGAACAGATTCGGTTGAGCCAGCACCCCCGATTCGACGCCTCGTCCGAACGGTCGGATGCCGCGCAATTGCGGCTGTTCAATGAAACGGAGGTTACCGCAGTGCCGGCGGTGGACGCCAGGCCGGTCGAGGCGGTGACCTATGAGCGTCACAAGAAAATGCCTGGCCAGCGGGATGCCGCATGGGATCAGCGGCCCGTCGAGCGGATCGAATATCGGCCGGAGGAGTAAGTCTGCCCCAGCTGTGCGCAGACGCTCCATAAAATGAGCACGGAGGTGCGGCGGGAACTGTATATCGTTCCGGCCGAGGTGACCGTCCGGGAGCATTTGCAATATGTCTATGCCTGTCGACGCTGTGAGCGCGAAGCACTCACGACCCCGGTGGTGACCGCGTCGATGCCACGGCCGGTCTATCCCGGTAGCTTTGCCGCCCCCTCGGTGCACAAGGCGCTCAGCCCGCCGCACGGCGCGCGGACTCGGCGGTCGATCACACCAGGCATAATACCCGCTCCGAGAGGTATGGAGGACTTGGCACATCTTCGTGACACGGAAGGGGGAGCGATGTTCATGAATGAACGCATATTTTACTTCCGGTCGTTGTTGGCGAAGATGCGCATCGCTTTTTTAAGATGGCGTTCTCCTCTTCGAGATCGCGAATCCGTCGCTGTAACTCCCGTGCTGCCTGGTCGGCTTCCCGCAGATGGCCACTCCCAACATGGGGTTCCCAAGGATGTTCTCGGGCATTCTTCAGCCACTGATGCAAGGTCGTGTCCGGAACACCGAAATCCCGAGCCACCTCCGCCACCGGCTGGTGGAGCTCGATCACCATCTGAATCGCTTGCTCTTTGAACGCTTTGTCGCATCTCCTAGCCATTTGGCTCACCTCATTCGGTTAGAGTATCATCCCCGAATTCACGGTGTCCATGGATCAGACTAACATTCAGAGACCCCCCTGGCCGATCTCGCGGCGGAAATCGGTGCGGCCGGTCGCAATCGGTAGAAGGCGCGGGAGGACATTGCCCAGACCCTGCAACGCTTGGCTTTCCGCGCCTTCCGGTTGCACCCGGAAGAGCGGGACGCCCGGCATTAAAGTTTGGTGCTGCACCTGATACCATCCGGGCCTTTGAGCGCCAACGGCGCGCGCTGGACGCGGTGATTGGCCGGGATTTGCGGGCCTTCCAGCAGACCCTGACCAGTGTGCCCGGCATCGGTCGGGTGTACGGTGCGGGCTTGCTGGCCAAAATCGGCCCGTGGAACGCTTTGCGTCGGAAAATGCCTTGGCCAAATATGCGTGGCTCACGTGGCGCCCCCACCAATCGGGGGATTTCGATGCCGACATCCGACCGCTATCGCGGTCGGGCAACGCCTACTTGCGGTACGACTACGTCGAAGCAACCGAGAGAGTCCGTGGGGACCCGCACTTCGTAGCCTTTTATGAGAAGAAGTATCGCGAGGCCCGGCACCACGCGCATAAGCGGGCGCTGGTCGTGACGGCGCGCAAGTTGGTCGACGTGGTCTACGGGATGCTGACCCGAGGCCAAATCTACGACGAAAAGAAGCTGATGCCGCAATAAGGGGACCGGCAACCAATTTTCCATTTACTACCACATTCTTTCCGGAAGGTTTATTTCATCATGGCTTTCGCCGACTGTCCCGCGAAAAAAATGGACCTTGACATTTAACCGCGCGACAATTGCTCCCTGAGTCATCTCATTTTTAGCTGTCCCCACTGTGCTGGGCACTCATACACTTGGGATACCTGAAAGTCTAAATTTACCTCTGACATCCCGACCCGCGACATAGGCTTAGATGCTCCACAGAAACGTGGCGTTCTGATATCTAGCCGCCTTGGGATTGGATGTTGGAAGGCATCGTCATTCAGCGCTATTTGTGTGAAGATAGGGGGTTTCGCGATCCCGATGGAGCTCTGATCGCGATCGATGGCGCCAAGGTGTTGCCCAAAGTGCTGAAGACGGTCTGGGGCGCCAGCCCCCTGAGCATACGTTCGTGATCCCAACAAGATCATATCGCCCGGGTATATTGATCAGCGAGCTTTTCCTAGGACCTACTTGGTAACTGCACCAATGCATCTCGCTCTGCATAAACTAGCGAAACGAACCTATATGCAAGGGGAGACCTCTATGCCAACCTTAAACCCGACACATCCGCTCCGTGGTCTTACTGTTTCCATATATTACCGGTCGGACTTTTTAAATCGGGCCCAATACCTAAGTACCATTTTGTCCGAGTGGGGGGCGCAAATCGCCATTAACATCTCCACCACGGGGGTTGTCATTTCATTGCAGGAATCGCATGCGGGTGGCCACATAACCGCGCCACTCCCGTATTCTCGTAATGGTCTGCTCGCCCGCATTGTCGCCCAGCAGTTGAACATTCCTTGGCGTACTGGATGGGTCTGGGGTCCGTCCTGTCCGACCATCCGTGTTTACGGATTCGACGAGCACATGGCCGTGCCGCTAGCCAAAGGACTTCTCTTGTGGTACGCGATCGAGAAATTTTCGAACCCCGACGCCCTGGCAGTTGCTGCGGCGATGGGAGCATCAGAAACCACTGCGCACATACGCCCTACAAGAGAAGCGTTGGCCGCTGATAGTCCTCTGAACATCTTAATCCACGTGAAAAGCTCCTCTGGTGAACAGGCCATTTCAACTAAGCAAAGCCTGACACTAACCGATAAGGCATCCTTAGATTCGCCGACCCTCCAACCGACCGACGCCCCGCAGCTTCACTCCGAATTGGCGCGCACGGCAGATTCCCCATCGGAAGCGTCTACGGCACTAAACGATCAATCTCATTCTGCATCTACCATCACGCCCCGTGAGTCGTTCAAAACAGCCGAGTCTCAACCACAGGTCCCCGAACTTCGACGCCACGTCGAACAACAGCAGACGCGTCGGTACCTTCCCCATGGAGCGCAGATGAGGAGCTCCAATACGCGAACACCAAATTCTGCTTCCAGAGGCTCTATAATGTTGCGCTATTCCCTGGATTCAAATGATCGTTCTCACCGTAATGTGACTACATCCATTACGTCTCCCACGATAACTCCTCCCCCTGTTGAGCATACACCACCACCCAGCGTCGACAATCCAATACAACTGTATCCACCGAAATTCTTTTCGACACAACATGCGTCGAGCTCAAAGCCGATCAACCTTCCGGATCCGCCGAACTCAGGACACGGCTGACACTAAGTCACGTCGTGCCCCTGGGAGGTCGTGCACGTATTTTTTGGGAAATGCAGACAGCGGCGGAAAAGTATGTAACCAAAACGCGATACCGGACATACGGTGCTAGTGGAAAACGCGCTGATAGCGCGCCCTACCCAAGAAGGAGGAGTTCATAATGGCGGATCAGGATTGTGTGACCTGTATCCTAGCCGACCAGGTGTATGATAGCTGTTCGCAAGTGGTCACGGTTACCGGGACGTCGACCTGTACAGGTACGGCCAGTGCCGCGGCCTGCGTCGGAGCCCCGTCCTGTACCTTGTTTGGCACCCCAACGCCAGTCGGCAACAACGATTACTCGGTAACGGTTCAAGTGACTCAGCCCGCTACCTACGACTGTGATGGGGTTGCCACGCCAGTTGACCTTGTGGGCTACGCAACGTGTGTATTATCCGTTCCGACTGGATTGAACGCGTCAGACTTGGTTGCCTGCTTTGCCTTCACGCCTCTAATCAATGGCGTTCCGGACTGCGGTATTACGCTAAACCAGTCAGGAACGGCCGTCGTGCTGACTGCCCAAGTGTGTGTAGAAATCAAGATCATTGTTATGGTCCAGCTGCAGGTGATCACCCTTGGGCCGTGTCTAGTCCCACCTGGACCCCAGGCGGAGTGTCCTGTTGGTCCCTTCCTGCCCCCATTAACAAGAGGTTAACCATCCACCACTGGAAGTGCTCTGGATTGCAATGGTTGGCTCCCGGAATCCCTTTGGATACCGGGAGCGACTTCTTGTTTGCAATCTAATCGCATCCAGGGGACCACGGTTGTCTGAAACCGTCAACAACACTGTCTCATCGCGAGCTATCGTCCGGGTATTGTTTGCAGCCCGGTCACGAACTTCCTTATGTGTCAGCGCCAGAATAAATTTGACCCTACGAAATCCGACGCTAATACCCGACCAAAGGTGATGTGTCGAGGTGACAAGGAGTGGGCAAGTGATGAAGATCCGAGATCTCCACGCAGAAGGACCCCCGAACCATCGAACCCGGCCCTTCACGGCCTATTTAGACGGCCAGGTAGCACGAAGCGTCACCAACGGTACTCGGTGTTTCACGATGTTTGGCAGCAGGGTATGCCGACGGGTATACGCTGGTCAAGAACTACCTCCAACCGCGCCGCCCGGCGCCCACGCCTCAAGCGGTTTTACGGTTCGAGACTAAACCCGGGCAACAGGCTCAGGTGGATTTCGGGTTCTTTGGCTACGAGGATGTCGGGTCGACCCCAAAAACTCTGGCTCTTTGTGATGGTTCTGTGCCACTCCCGGATGACGTATGCGGAATTCGGCACCGCCACGGATGGGACCGCCGTCATTCGCGGCTTGGTCCATGCGGTCCAATACTTTGGCGGTCGACCGCAAGAAGTGCTCTTTGACAATATGAAACCCTCCGTTCAAAGGCCGAAATGAGAACGGGAAGATCATATGGATACCGCGGTCCCTGAATTCGGCGCTGGCGCTGGGCTTGCAACCACGCGCTTGCCGTCCATATCGGGCGCAGACAGGATCGTGATCGCGTGTATGGCGAGCATCGGGCCCTCGTGGCTCAGCAGTGTGCCCACGTTCGGAGGGTCACGAGTTCACTTGAGCGAAGGCCTGTCGCCCAAAGGAGTCCAATCGCGGTCTGCCCGGCGGGAGACGCAAGGTCTTCGCCGGTCACCATCTATCGAGGGACTTCAGCCACGGTCAGAGGTACGACACGGTTCGCCTGTGACATAACCCAAAGAGGCCGCCCGGTGGGATTTCGCTGGTCGGACCGACCGGCGACGAGCCAGATCATGGAGATCATACGGTCGCAGAGGTCCCGGGATTGAACAAGAGTCTACGGAAACAAGAGGATTCAGCTAAAAAACTAAGGTAGGTGGGGAAAGTTTGACACTTACCAGATTACTACCCCGAGAACTAAACCGGTGATCCCGGAGGAGCAGTTGTCGTTTAAAATTCCAGTAAATGGATCGTGCATCGATTGGTGCACTCGCATACGGGTGAAAACGGAGGGATCCTCATGGCGCAATCCCAGTTAAGCTGTCCTCAGTGTGGCGAAACGATATTGCCGGAAGACAGGTTCTGTTTTCGCTGCGGCGGCCGATTGCCCATGCACAAATTTCTCATCATAAAGCAGCGATTGCGACGGTTCGGTCTGTCGCAGTGGCCGGTGGCCATTGTGGGTGTGGCAGCCCTGGTGGCGGCAGCCTATGTGGTGTATCATCAGTCTCAGGTAATTGCAGAGACCAGGTATCTCGACGCGCGTCAAGGAAACATCGCGTCATACCATGCGCATGCGGTTCGTCAAGCCCGGGGGAAGCCCTCTCACGCTGCCGGCAGCCCACTTCTTCACCCCATAGTAATCACGACGACCACAACCTATCCTAAGCCTGTCCGTTCAGCCTCTACACCCCATTCGTCGACCGCCGGACCTGTCTCTCAACCGGCACGTAGCCCCACTTCAGGGGAGCATTGGGTGACCGAAAATGAACGCTACCAGAACGTGCAGTTTAGCCTTGAGGTTCCGTCCGTCATGAACACCAGCCTCGCCGCATCCTCCACATCCTGGACCTGGGGAAGCCGGAACACCCCGTATCATGTGACCGTGTCGGTGGTCTCGGGAAAACCGGGATCCGCCAGCATGAGGTTAGGAGCGCACACCTATGGCACGCCGATAAGCCGCTCATCGCGAGTGGCCTCTCAGCAGCTATTTATTACCTGGGCTCGCGGAAAATGGGTTGAGGTGGCAATGACGGTGCCCAGCAAAAATATCAATTGGCTGGCGGCGGTCGCGGAGAGCGTTCGGGTGAGTTAACACTAGAAATTGGGCAGCAAATTGGAAACGGCCAACCATTTTCGATGCGTCGTTACTGTGATTCCCTAGGCCGGATCTTAGCGGGTTCCCGAGGCCGGCAGCTTCACGGTGATGGCTTGCTTGCCCAACTGGTCCCACGACTGCAAAAACGGGGCCTCGGGTATCTTCTCCGCCGCCTCACCGTTGAGCGGATTGTTCACGTACAGCACTCCCGGTCCGTACCCTACCAGCAACACGGCATGCTCCAAGGGCGTCGCCTTCACAGGGCCCTCGGGGCTTTGCCACGTGACCCAGTCCGTCGTCGGCTTGAACGTAATTGTCGTCCAGACTTCCACGGGTATCCCTGCGGCCACATGTTGCAGGATGGTATGAAAAGAGGATCCGGTGAGGTCCTCCGCTTGCCCCGGCAGCAGCTGATTGAGAAACTTTGTCATCGGCCCGTGATAGATGCCATAGCCTTCCCCCGCTTGATACACACTGCCCACGAACCCGATATTGGGGTTTCCCCAATATTGCACGTGATGGACGGTTTGTCCGGAAGCATTGGTCGTCGTATCCAGCACCAGTTTGGTCGGATCTTTGGGCATCTCCGCAGCCAACGTCATTTTGCTGACCGGGTGCCCGACGGCGTCCATCAACATGGTCAAGCTGGTGACCTCGCATCCATTGGGAAGCTGTGGATACTGATCGATACCCACCACGTGAATCAAAGCATGCGATGGCATTGGGGCCGATCGATGTGAAGGTGCGACCGATCGCTTGGGAGGCTTCGGCTTATGCCCGATCGCCGGCAATCCAGTTCGCACGGCCGGTCGGGGTGCCGAAAACAGCCGGTGGCTGACCATGTATCCTCCAGCCACCAGCAATATCCCAATCACCAATCCGCCCCAACGCGGTCGGACCCTACGTCGGCGTCGCCCCATGCCCGTTGGCCACCCCCTCTCGCCCCAGGTTCACCGCCTGAGACCCCATAAACTGTTGGTGCCACAACGAAAACACTAATAGTGTCCACACCTTGCGATCCTGATTAAACACCGTGCCCGGAGCGGCATTCAACAACGATTGTACTGCACGACGATTAAATTGCGGGAGGTTGGCTGATGACAACATATCGTTGCTGAAATCGCGCAGTTGATTTTTGAGCCAATGGCGAATGGGAATCGGAAATCCCAGTTTGGGCCGGTGTTGGACAGCGGGCGGCAGTTCCCGGGCCATGGCCTTACGCAGGGCGAGCTTGGTCGTCCCTTGCCCAACCTTGAAGGCCGCTGGAATGCGCGCCGCCAATTGGAACACCTCAACGTCTAAAAAGGGAACCCGAAGCTCCAAGGAGTGTGCCATTGACATCTTGTCCGCCTTCATTAAAATATCCCCCGGAAGCCAGGTGTGGCCATCAACCATTTGCATACGGCTGACGGGATCCAAATTCTCCGTCTTCTGATAATATGGGGCGGTCACAGTCCAATACGGGTCAGGTTTCTGCGCATTGAGCCATGGGAGCAGTTCCGCCTTTTCCGCCTCACTGAAGATTTTGGCGTTACCCAAATACCGTTCCTCCAGGCGCTGTGAACCTCGGATAAGAAATCCCCGGCCCTTCATCTGCGGCGGCAGTATTTGGGCAGCTTGGCCTAATGCCCGCCGCAGTCCGCGAGGTATGTAGTCGAACAATCGCAAGGCCGATGGTTCGGCATAAATGGGATACCCGGCAAAGAGCTCGTCGGCCCCTTCGCCCGACAGCACCACAGTCACATGTCGGCGAGCCTCGCGGGCTAAAAAGTACAATGCCGGCGCACTGGGATCGGCCACCGGATCCTCTTGTGAAACGATGATCTGCGGCAACAAATCCTGGTATTCCTCTGCTCCCACCACTACTTCGTGATGGCGCGTCCCCAAAATTTGTGAAGTTTCACGCGCAAAGTCGAGCTCGTCGATCTCGCCGTGATTCGTCCCAAAACCAATACTAAAGGTATCCAGTTCTTGATGTTGGCGCAAAAATGCGACCACCGCACTGGAATCAATTCCGCTTGATAAGTAGGCACCGCGCGGCACATCGCTCATCATATGACGGGCTACCGAGTCCTTGAGCGTATGATGAATGGCTTCGGCCAACTCCGGCAGGGTGAAGTGAGGATCAGGGTCATAGGACATGGCCCAATAGCGAGTCAATTCGACGTGATGGTCGTGCCAGGACAGATAGTGGTCCGGCGGGAGCTTCCAAACGCCCGCAAACATCGTTTGGGGATCCGGCACGTATTGAAAGGTGAGATAATGCCATAGGGCATTGGCATTAACCGCCGGCTCCACACGCCCAGATGCCAACAAGCTTCGGATGTCCGACGCAAAAAAAAGCCCCTCGGATCCGACCGTGTAATAGAGCGGCTTTATGCCGAAGTGATCCCGGATCAGGTGCATCGTATTGGTGCGCCGATCCCAAATGGCCACAGCAAACATGCCTCGCAACTGCCGCACGACATGGTCGATACCACCCTGTTCGTACAAGTGGGGAACCACCTCGGCATCCGAGTCGGATCGAAACAGGTGTCCCTGAGCCTCTAAGGCATCGCGCAACTGACGGTAGTTATAAATTTCACCGTTCGTGACGGAGACGATCTGCTGGTCCTCTCCTGACATCGGCTGGTGTCCGCCCCTCAAGTCCAGAATTGACAACCGTCGAAAACCTAATCCTGCAGACCCGAAATAGGCAACTCCACGGTCATCCGGACCGCGATGGATCATGGTATCCACCATCCGATCCAACCCTGCCTTGTCAAATTGGCTGCTCGCAAAACCGCACACTCCGCACATATAACGGCCTCCTCATCAGAGAGACGAATCCCAAGCCAAAACGCAACCATTGGCCGCACTACTATTAACGAAAATGCAGCGAAGAATATCACGCGCCCTACTCTGGCCTTAGCTAAGTGGTCCACATGGCCAAGAGGAAAGCGGGGAACACAGGCTTATAGCAAATAATCTTTCTATATCTCAAGCTTGCTAAATATGGCCGCAGCCAAACGCATGCTCCGCATTGCTTCTCGTATTTGAATCCGGAAAGAGGGGCTGACATGCTAACCAAAGGAGCTGTTGGAACCGATCGTTAAACGCCGGTTCTAGTCCAAGCCATCATCAATGGTGAGCTGGTGAAAACGCAAAAACAGCATCCACGAAGAATCCCGCCAACCCTGGGGAATTGTCGGGTATGCGCCAGACAACCGCTCACCAGTTCGGTATGGGGCCAAACCGATCACGCCATCCGAGTGTCCAGGCGTGTCGAGGAAGGCACGACGATGATTAACACGGCTGCGGTTCAAGGGCTTGACGTCAGCTTTCCGCTCGGAGGTGTCAAGCAGTGCGGCAGTGGCCGTCATTATGGAGCCGAAGGCTTGATGGGCTACGTCGAGACTCCTGTCATCAATGTCTCCAAGATGTTGGACTTGCCGTAGATTCCGAAGTAATCAGGAATCCCCGGGCGGCCTTACTGCCCGGGGATTCCTCCAACATGGTGTCCCTGATCCAACCGGTCCGTGGAAAGGGCGATTTGACCATTTAATGCCGGCTCAACACGTCCGCAATCGTATCCTTTACGCGGCGTGCCATGGCCCGATTGATGCCCTGGAATTCCATGGCCTGGGTGGTAGAACGCGCCACTTCGGCTACAGGGTGATCACGAAGCCAGGTCTGAATGCGCTCTGCCAGCGTCTCTTCCACGACGGTCGCTGTCGGCTGGATAAAATGCGCGAACATGCTCTTCGGGAACTTCTCGAGCAACGCATCCCACCGCTGCTCAATGGATTCCCACGCGGCCTCCGTCGCGCGTGAGTTCATGACGAGATACGCCAAGGCAATGGGGGCATCCTGCAACCGTACCTCGGACGAGTAATACAGATTGATGGTGCGCTGAATCAGCTCTGGCTTGCGAAAACGCGCCAAAGCAAACAGATAGCGGGTTTCATCCTGCGGCGTCTTGCTCTCTTTAAACGCCCGGTAAATTGCGTCCCAGTCCGAGGCATCCCCATTGGCTGCCACCACATTGACAATCGGCGTCAAGAGATCAGGCGCCACCGAACTTTCTCCCCTGAGGATGGCCGGGAAGCGCTGACGCGCCTCATGAACAACGTCGGAATCATTGCCCGATATCCCCAAAAGTTGAACCAAAGCCGCTCTAAGGCGTCCAAGACGCACATCTTCGCCGGGCTTTGGCTCCCATCCCAATTCAGCAAAAATGGGACCCGCAATGTCGCGGATGAATTGGGCCACCACGGGCTTCGACGCCTCGTCCGCCACACGCCATAGCAGGTTCACGTTGGTCGCCACAGCGCCCCATACATCCGGGTCGCGTTCAGCACCCAAGGCACGCCATAATTGCACCGCTTGCTGAAGCGGCACTGCCCCCGATTCCACCCCGGCCCACGCATCGTCCACTAGCTGGTAGCGCTCAATGGCGGTCATTTGATCGAAAGCGCCCAACAGCTTCTCCCACAGGCGGTTGTCATAAGCTGAGCGATAGAATCCCCATCCGCCCTGATTGATGGTAATCCATTGCACGTCCTGGGGAACGGGAATCGCGAGGGGTTCCGACGCGAGGATTTTCCGGACCGTCTGGGACTCTCCCGATTGGCCATGAATTCCGACCACGACTGGCACTTGCCAGCGCCCTTCACCCTCGCCCTGATACCGAAATTGGGTTTGCGTAAGCGTGAGCGTCTTGCCATCCTCGCTTAAGCTCGCGTGTACCAAGGGAAATCCGGGTTGAAAAACCCAAGAATCCATCATCGAGCGCACGGGCTGACCGGACACGGACTCGAGCGCGTCCCACAAGTCGCTGGTCTCGGTATTTCCGTATTTATGCGTGGTGAGGTAATGGGAGATGCCGCGTCGGAACACCTCAGGGCCCAGATACTGCTCGAGCATGCGGAGCACCGAGCCGCCTTTTTGATAGGTTAGGACGTCAAACATAGCCCAAGACTCGACCGGCCGCCCCACCGGAAACTCAATCGAGCGCGTGGAGGCTAGCCCGTCGATGGTCATGGCATAGGCGCGCCCGTGGCTAAAGGTGGTCCAAACCTCCCATTCGGGATGCAGCGCATCGCTGGCCAACTCCTGCATCAGCGTGGCAAAGGCCTCGTTGAGCCAAATGCCGTTCCACCAACGCATGGTGACCAAGTCGCCAAACCACATGTGGGCGGTTTCATGAGCGATTACGCTTACGGCCGGTGCCTTTTCCTGCAATGCCGCCCGTTCCGGGTTCATCAGCAAATACTCTTCGCGATAGGTGACGCAGCCCAGATTCTCCATCGCACCAGCGGCAAATTCGGGAACCGCCACGTGATCCAACTTGTCTCCGGGGTAGGGAATGCCGAAATAATTTTCAAAGAACCCCAGCGTTTCCTGCGCCGCCTTCTCCGCCCAATCAGTCATCCCCTCAAATCCGGGGCGATAGGCAACGCGAACTGGGGTCTTCCCCACGTTGATCGGATTGGTGGCCTTGTACGGGCCAACCACCAAGGCCACTAAGTATGTAGACATGGGCATGGTATCAGCAAACACAATGCGGCGCTTTCCCTGCCCATCCACGGTGTTGGATACCTCACGAGCATTGGAGATGGCGGTCAGACTCTCGTCGACGACCGCCGTGATTTGAAACACGGCCTTAAACTCGGGTTCATCCCAGCCCGGAAAAATCTGCCGTGCATCGGTGGCTTCACAATGCGTCGAAGCAATGATGACCGGCTGTCCATCCGGTCCTTGAACTGTCGTCCGATAAAAGCCCCGCAAATCGTTGCCTAATTCGCCTTGGTAATGAATAGACAGGATTCCGCTGCCAGGCTGAATCGCTTGGTCAAAGTGAATCACAATTTGTTCTTCGTCGGCATTGTCGGTGACCGATGCGATCAGATTGGCGTGGTCGGCATCAGACCAACTCACGTCACCAATGGTCAAATCCAGTGCGTTTAAGATCATCTCGTTCAGCGGTTCGTGAACATCGACCTCGATGCGTACGGTTCCAACAAAACGCCCGTCAGGCAAGTTGGGCTCGATGACCAACTCGTAGCGTCGGGGCAAGGCCGTACGCGGCAACCGATATGGCGGACGCTCAGCCATGGGCGGTCCCTCCTTCGTGGGTTACACAATCATAGCTTTCGGCTTTCGTGCCCCACGCTATTCGCCCTTTGGCTGATGGATTCCTGCTACGGACTATTTTGAGCAAACAAGGACGATGCGCCTTCGGTCGGAGGAGTCCACACTTTTTCCTTGGGGAAGAGATTCCCCGATACCGCCACCCAATTGGCATTGGCCGCCAACACCTTTACCGCAACCAGTCCGTTGGGCGTTCGCACCGCATATCCTGACGACCCATGCGAAAGCACGGCCGCAGCGGGCACCGTCAAAACCCCGGGCAAGGTTCGCGAGAGCACTTTCACTAGGTCCACGGTATTAAACGGTTGCGCCGCGGCGGAGGCAAACACGGCCTTCACCGTGACAAATCCTTGACGGGGAGAGTCGGTCGAGACAATCGTCCCCGCAGGTTTTGTCTTGCCCGTCAGGGTCACGTGCGCGCCCCGATGCCATGGGGCGGACTGATCGGCCGGCACCCGAACTGCCACCGTTAAGGGAGCTTTTGTGGCCACAACGGCCACGGTCGGCTCGGTCGGACCCGGCACAGCCACGCCCGGCGGCGGGGTCCCGACATAGGATCCCACTGGGGCCACCGCTTTGACAACACCGGCGGCAGGCGCGGAAACCAACTGACCGTTCTTCATCGCCACCAGAGGGGCTCCGCTCGGTACCGTTTGCCCGACATGGACTCTGTCCTGAGAAACCTCCGTCAAAAAGCCCTGATATCGTACAATACGGGTTTGAGCAGGCACAACCACCCCGGAGTCTTCTCGGGTGACAGTCAATGAGCGTCGCTGAACCAATTGCCACGCCGCTTGGTGTGCCGTGGGATGCGGTGTCGCCCCACACCCGGCCAAAAGCCCCGTCGCTGCAAGGCCAAGGCTGAGAACATGCCAGCGCCTCACTCGCATCGCAAAGCCACCGCCGGCGCTAAACGAGCGGCGCGAGCCGCTGGATAGATGCCAAACAGCATGCCAAGTCCCACGCTGAAGGCTAAAGCAACCAAGGGCACGATGGGAGAGAGATGCATAGACAAGTGCAACTGACGGGTAATCTCCCAACTAATTCCTACCCCCGCGCCAACCCCAAGAATTCCTCCAGTCCCAGAAATCAGCACCGCTTCCAAGAGAAACTGGAGCAAGATGTCCATGCCGCGAGCGCCTAAACTTTTACGCACGCCAATTTCGCGCACGCGCTCGGAGACCGAAATCAAAAGCACATTCAGCATGCCTATGCCTCCAACCACGATGGAAATGGCCGCGACTCCCACTAAGACCTGGGTTAGCAAGTGACTAATCTCTTGCGTCAAATTAAGAATTTGGGATTGGGTGAGGATGGTGTACCGTGCGCTCCCTCCGACCCAATGATTCAAATGACGGCCCAGGCGGTTCACCACCTTCGTCACGGAACTCGAGCGGGTGCGAAGATAGACGGAGTCCACGGCTTGACTGCCGTGCTGGTCGCGAAAAGCGGTTAGGGGTACCATGGCCACCGCATCCTGATTGACGTCAAAGAACGCTCCCTTAGCGGCCAATACGCCCACCACAGTATCGGGCTCCCCGTCAATCATGACCGTTCGTCCTACGGGATTGACCGGCCCAAAGAGAGTTCGGCTGGTCTCGGCGCCCAAAACCGCCACGTCGAGATGGCGTGCTTCGTCCACCCGGGTCAGGTATCGGCCGTACGCAAGGTGGTACTGCAATACCGACGAGGTTAAGGGCGGCGTACTGGCATAAATGGTCGCCACAGCTTTCTTTCCCCGTGCGGTCACGGCACTGGTCTCGTAATCCACGGGGGCACCCACGGCGACTCCCTTGACCGTGGTCAACCGATTCGCCTCGGCGAGGGTGAGGTCACGGTGGGAGTTGGTAGCCGAAACCAACGGATTCATCGTCACCACGACCAAATTGCTGCCTAAATTCTCGATGCGAGCACTAACCCCCGACGACGCGGACTTCATCAGCGTCATCAGCGCAATCACCGCCGCAACCCCAATGAAAATGCCCAACAGGCTCAACCCACTGCGAAGCTTGTAGGTCCACAAGGGTCTCCATGCCTGCCGAGCCAAGTCATCCATTCGCATGAAGTGCCCCCTCTCGAGGAGAAACGAGACGGCCGCTCTCAATCGTCACCGCCCGGTCCGCCACCCGCGCGAATTGACGATCATGGGTAATGAGCACGATGGTCTGTCCTTCGCGGTGCAACTGTTGAAAAAGCCGCATGATGTCATTGCTGCTCTGCTCATCTAAATTGCCCGTGGGTTCGTCCGCCAACAGCAGCTTGGGCTCGGCGGCCAACGCTCGGGCTACCGCCACCCGCTGCTGCTGCCCCCCCGAAAGCTCCTGCGGTCGATAATCGAGGCGATGTTCCAGTCCGAGTTCCGAAAGCCAATGGTCCGCAACCTCGCGTCGCCGCCGAGGCGGCATACCGCGATAAATGAGCGGCAATTCGACATTTTCACGGGCTGTGAGAGTCGGAACCAAATTAAATGACTGGAAGACAAACCCGATGGTACGGTTGCGGAACTTGGCCAACCGCCGATCGGCCCACCGCCCTACTTCCTCGCCCATCAGCCAGTATCGCCCGGTTGTCGGCCGGTCCAAAAGGCCAATAATGTTCATCAAGGTCGACTTGCCGGATCCGGAGGGACCCACCACGGCCAAAAATTCGCCATCAGCCACGGTCAAATCCACGTCGCTTAAAGCCGGCGCATTGCGCCGACCGGGATAGATTTTGCCAACCTGCTCAAGAACTAGCAAGACGCTTCCCCCTGATGAAGAAAATGTCCCACGCGGCTACGGGGACTTCTATAATTATTGTCGAGAAGTTTCAGGAAGGCGCCAAGTCTATTATTTTGGAACCCATGTCAGTTTCTGGGGACACAAATCCATTGGGGATTCCCAAAGATGGGATATGCAAGTCCGAGGAAGGAACCAGCACAGAAAAGCCATACCAACGCTGTGTCCGACAATGCTTGGCTTACTTAGCACCGACCTGCCCTTCCCTTTACAACTATTATGCCCTGACTGCCGAGATTTTCCAACCCTTGACAATCGTCGACGCTGATCGCATTATTCCGAGCGCAGAATCCTACTTGGATGCGAGCGAGCCTCATGAGCAACATCCCGTCGTTGATTTCCGGCGAGAGAAAGAGCACCTCCAACAAGGTGTGTTACCCCGTTCGGAGGTGCTCTGATTTAAGTGGGAGAATCGGCGTGTTAGTGTTTAGTCTTCTTGGGCCCAGAGTCGGCACACCTCGACCAGGGTGGCCACACCATATCCTGTCGCCCCAGCGCCAATCTGGCCGCCTTCCCCGGAAAACGACAGACCGGCAATGTCCAAGTGCGCCCAAGGGGTCGATCCCGCGAAATGGCCGATGAAGAGCCCCGCCGTCACCGTGCCAGCAGGCCGACCGCCGCTGTTTTTAATATCTGCGGCACTGGTCTTAATCAAGTCGCCATAGTCCTCATCATGCGGCAGCTCCCAAGTGGGTTCCGCTGCCCAGTCAGCTGCGGCTTTGACCTGATTGGCAAGCTTATCATCGTTGGTGATGAGGCCGCTTCGAATGCCTCCCAACGCGACCACATTAGCCCCTGTAAGAGTGGCCATGTCCACAACCGCTTGCGCTCCCTGACGCCGTGCCCAGGTCACGCCGTCGGCCAACACCAATCGGCCTTCGGCGTCGGTGGAAATTACCTCGACGTGCGTTCCATCCATCATAGTAAGGACATCCCCGGGACGGTACGCCCCGCCTCCGGGTAAATTCTCGGCCAGGGGCAAAACGGCCAGTACATTCACGGGCCAGCCCATTTGGGCCACCGCCCGAATGGCGCCGGCCACCGCGGCAGCGCCGCCCATGTCCCCCTTCATACGACCCATACCTTCTCCGGGCTTGAGTGAAATGCCGCCACTGTCAAACGTAATGCCTTTGCCCACCAGCGCAATCCACGGAGCCCCGGGTTTGCCTTCATAGCGTCCCGTCAACAGCACCGGAGGCCGATGGCTTCCCTGGCCAACAGCCAAAATACCTCCGGCGCCCATGTCTTTCAACGCCTCATGATTAAACATCTGCCATTGAATGCGCTCGGAACTTCCCTCCTGGAAATAGTCCGCCAAGTGGGTCGGCGGCTTAAGGTTGGAGGGGATGTTTATCCAGTCACGAACCCGCATTTGCTCACGAAGAATCGTAAGTTCCACCTCGAGCGGCGCATGGGAAACCACCAACACCTCGGGCCCCTCAACCGCCGCTGGTTCCGGTTTGTATTGATATAGACCTTGTCCGACTCCCCACAGGGCGGCGCGCAAAAACGCGGCGTCCAATCCGTCCACCAACACCCCAATTTTCGACGGAGAGAGCCCACGAGCCACTCTCACAGCCTCACCGAAGGCGGCCTTTGTCCGTCTCGCAGTTTTCTTGGGCGGGACCACAACGAGCGGGCGTTGACTGCTTCCCACAACCAAGGCCGGGACATCACCGTGCATAGGCAACGATCCGTTAAATTGTTTCTCCCAGGCTTGCTTTTCCACAACCCAGACATCCACGGCGGTCTCCGTAAATTCCGGAGTCCAATGCCACCGATTCGTAAACATCTCTTGGTCACTCTCCCTATCTCTGGTTCGCGGGAATGCCCACCGTACCGGACACCCCATAATCCCTCTCACTTTAGCATTGGAAAGGCAGGGCACACCACCACTATCAACAATCAAACGAGGGCGTCTGGCCCCAGCTCGAGCATCCTAATGACCCCGTTTTCGCGCGTATCTCGTGGCGGAATAGCCAAAAAGGATTTTCCTGACGCGTAGCCGAAATCGAACAACAACAGAAAGGAGCATCATAGTGCGAGAAGATTGGCTCGAGCAAGCGAAGACGAAGGAAGCGGCCGACCCCTGGGCGGCTCTGCCTGACCGATTCGTCATCCCACCGCATACCCTCTATTTTGACGGCAACTCTCTCGGACTAATGAGTCAGAAGAGCCGTGAACGCGTCGAGGCTGTTTTGGACGAGTGGTCTACACTCGCAGTGCTGGGCTGGGACCGGGGTCGGGATCCATGGTTTACCCGCTCTGAGCGAGTTGCCGACGCGGTTGGCACGCGCATCGGCGCACGGCCCGGCGAGGTAGTGCTGGGAGCATCCACCACGATAATGCTGCATCAATTACTAGCCACTTTCTACACGGGCGGTCACATTCTCATCGACAGCCTGGCGTTCCCCACCGACCGGTATGTGGCAGAGAGCTTTCTTAGCCAACGAGGACGTGGGTTAGAATCGCTGGTGGTGGTGCCCAGTGGGCCAGGCGATTTGCTCAATCCGGAAGATATTGTGCGCTGCGCCACCGACGACGTGTGTGTGGCCATCTTGCCATCAGTAGTATTCACCTCCGGCCAGCGGCTGCCGATGGAAGAATTGACCCGAGAACTGAGACACCGAGGCGTGATGGTGATTTGGGACTTGTCCCATTCGGCGGGACTGTTCACGCATCAACTCCACGATGAAAACATCGACGCGGCCGTTTTCTGCACCTACAAATATCTTCACGGTGGACCCGGTTCCCCCGGCGCGGCCTTTGTCCACCAGCGCCATTGGCCCCTGAACCCCGGTCTCAAAGGGTGGTGGGGGTCGGCCAACGATCAGCAATTTCTAATGCCAGACGATTTTCGTGGTGCCGCCGATACCTCAGCGCTGCAGCTGGGCACCCCCTCCATGCTGGCGCTGGCGGGACTTCAGGGGGCTCTGGAAGCGGTGGCAGATGTGCCGGTCGAAGCTCTCTGGAGCCGGTCGCATACGCTGTTGCGTTTTTTGGAACAAATGGCGGAGGAAGCGCTGGTCCCGTTGGGCGTCCGCTGCATGACCCCTAAGACGATGCGCGGCGGCCATCTGGCCATATCCCATGCTGAGGCCCGCTCACTCAGCGTGAAGCTTCGGGCCCGTGGCGCCATCTCGGACTTTCGATATCCGCATATCATCCGTCTCGCCCCAGTACCCACCACCACACGCTGGCATGATTTAGTGGCCCTAGTGGAAACGCTCGAGGAGCTTTTGAGGGCCGAGGATTGGATGGCGATTGACGACACCGGTCGAGTCCCCTAGAGAAAGGTCGATGAAAAAAGAGGAGTCGTGGATTGGGCAGCGAATGACTTAGGCTACATAAAACCCTCCGAAAAAGGAAAAAGGAGAGAAAGCAATGCTTAAGACCCTCGCACCAATCGCTGCCGCGGCCATCGCAGGCGGTGTCCTCGTCTCAAGTGCGACCTTTGCCGACAGCCATCATCGTGACGCCAAGCCGGCAAATCATCCGTACGTGGTTCACGGCGTCTACGCCAGCGGCAGCGTGGGCACGATTTTAGGCAATTCGTCCATCTCTGTGAAGACGCCCAATGGCAACGTAACCGTGTACATTACGGCCAAGACGGATTTGCATCTAGAGGCCAACGGTACGGCGGGCGCGATGCTGTCAGCCATCAACAGCCACCATCTTTATATTACGGCTCGGGTAGTGAAGAGTCATGGCAAACTCACTGCGCTTAGCCTTAATGCTAAGGTTAATGCCCAACCGAAGGAGAAAAAGCACCCAGAACACTACCAAAGCCCCAAAAAGCACGATTCGAAACACGAGGTCACGAAACCCACCGTTAAACATGGGCATTAGGGAGTTCGGCAAGCGCATCGATATTCTCCGACGCCAGCTGATATCCCAGGTCAATAATGGCGGTCACGCGTTCCCAGACACGGTGGCCGCCTTTCATCTCCAAGCGTACCGTCGTCACCGGCAGGGACAACTGACGCTGGCGAACAACCGAAAGCTCCCGAATCATCGCCGTCATGCTCGCTTCCAATACATGAAAGGCATTCCATCGAGGGCGCATGACCAGAGGATGCGGTTCATCCACCCACACCCCGATCACCTGCTCCGCCCCCATCCAGGCAGCCACATCGAGCGGATAATCATCCGTTACTCCACCGTCGACCAGCCACTCCGCTCCCAATGGCACCGGCGCAAAAAGCCCCGGCACGGCATTGGACGCGCGGAGCGCCGTCTTCAGATCCAATTCCTGCCCCCGCCAACCCAAATCCAGCCGGCGTCCCAATTCGAGCCGAACCGGCGAGCCCACGCCAAACACTTGAGGATGGCGATTGGTGATTGACGTGGCCACCACCCATAACGGACGCTGGAGTGAGGACCACTCCTTGCCTGCCAGATAGGGATAAAGACGCTGAAAGAGCCGTTCGTCGCTCACCAGGGCAGGCGGCAATCGCCCCTCAACAAGAGACCGAATCCAGGTTCGCCAGGGCTTTTTAAGATCTCGGGCTGTCAGCGTCTTAGCCAACCGGCGCAATTCGCCCGGGGCATGGCCCAGCGCTAACAGCGCCCCCACCAGCGCTCCCGCCGACGATCCCACATAAGCATCCACGGTCACCCCATGGTCGGTCAAAGCTTCGGCGACCCCGATACCGGCCAGGGCCCATAGGCCACCACCACTCAATACCAACGCTGTCATGCGATCACCCCATTTAAGCTTACGCGGAGGGCGATTCGCTCAGGACGAAAGCCAGGCTGGATATTTGTCCTGTATCCGTGAGTTGGGCCACACCGCACTGATGCCCCATTGCCGCATGGTTTGAAACATCGCGCCTTCCACGTGTGGGCCGTAGGCGGCAGTTTTAACGCCGTTTTGAACAACGCGTTCCGCCAGCGGCCGGGTGACAAGCCGCATAGCCAGCAACACGTGGGTTGGCTGGACCGCATCGAGCCGAGAAAGGGCTTCATCTGCGGTGCGCCATACCTCAACGGCAAATCCCCTTTGACGCGCCAAATCCAATAACGGCGCGGCCACCATCATGTTGTCCTCTAAGATACCAAGATTCATGAAATCGGAGCCTCCAGGTTAATCACGCCAACCTTAGGACACAGGGCTGACAGTGGACAGATGGCGCACTGGGGCCGCCTGGCTATGCAGACCCGACGTCCGTGCAGGATCAGCCAATGATGAGCCCGAGACCAGGTTTTCTTGGGTAGAAGTTTGGTCAACTGCTGCTCGGTTCCCTCAGCATCCTTGGCTGTCGCCCATCCCAACCGGTGGGCCACCCGAAACACGTGAGTATCCACCGCCAAGGCGTCCTGACCAAAGGCATTGGCCAGGACCACGTTCGCGGTTTTTCGTCCCACCCCAGGCAAGGTCATTAATTGGTCACGATCAGCCGGCACCTCACCGCTCCAGCGATCCACCAATAGCCGCGCCGTTTGAGCTAAATTGCGCGCTTTGGTATGAAAGAGATTACAGTCTTGGATCAGCGATTCAATTTCCGCCACGGTCGCCTCAGCCATATGGAACGCATCCGGGCAGCGGGCAAAAAGCCTGGGCGTAATCAGATTGACCCGCCGATCGGTGCATTGCGCCGACAGCATGGTGGCGACCAACAGCTCAAAGGGCGTTGTAAAGTTCAACTCCGTGCTGGCGTCGGGATAGAGTTGTTCCAACTGTGCCAGCACCCGCGCGACATGGGCCTTCCTCATCGGGGATCCTGAATTGCAGCCCGAACTTGATCCACATGGCCTGGTACCCGAACTTTGCGAAACACCCGACGCACAACGCCTTCAGGATCAATGATGAAGGTGCTGCGCTCTATGCCCCAGCTGACCTTGCCATACAGGGTTTTTTGCTTGTATACCCCATAATTTCTCGCCACCTCAGCATTCTCATCTGACAAAAGGGGGAAGGGCAGCTGGTGTTTGGCCCGAAATTTTTGATGGCTGGCCAAGGAGTCGGTACTCACTCCCAATACGACCACCCCCAAGTCGCGGAGGGTGCCATAGGCGTCGCGAAAATCGCAAGCCTCGGTGGTGCACCCGGGCGTATTGTCACGAGGATAGAAATAGAGCACAACAAACTGTCCTCTTAAATCCGCCAAGTGCACGATGCCGTCGGTCCCCGGCAAAGTGAAATCGGGGGCCTCTTTGCCCAACAATGCGTCCTCCATTCTAACCCTCCATTCGCGTTATTTAAGCGATTTGACGAAGATGTCCCGCGGTACCTGCGACAAGATTTGGGCGCCGCCCGGCCGATTCACCACCACTTCCTCCAGCCGCACGCCAAATTCGCCCGGCAAGTAGATGCCCGGCTCAATCGAGAAGGCGGCATTGACCGGCAACGGCAGGGTGTTGCCTTCCATGACCGAGGGCGGCTCATGAACTGAGAGCCCAATGCCATGGCCTACGCGATGCACAAACTGCGGGCCGTAGCCTCCCTGGTCGATCACCCGGCGTGCCGCCCGATCAACCTCTTCCGCCGGAACCCCGGGCCGTGCCGTCCGGTGGGCGGATTGCACCGCCTGCTCAACCAGTTGGTGAACTTGACGAAATTTCTGGCTCGGCGTCCCAAGATAGGCGACGCGGGTCATGTCAGAGGCGTAGCCATGATAGTAGCAGCCAATATCAAATAAAACCGGGCCTTCCTCCAGCTTGGTGTCTGTGGGAGTATGGTGGGGAAGAGCGCTGTGCGCGCCAGCCGCCACAATAATGAAGGCCTCGCGGTCAGCCCCATGGGCGATAAAGGCGCGGCGGACAACATCGGCGAGTTCCAACTCGGTCATTCCGGGGCGCATGGCCTCATAACCCGCCTGCATGGCCAGATCGTTGATGCGTTGGCTTTCCGCCAACAGACGGATTTCCTCCTCATCCTTTTGCATGCGGAGTTCTGCCATCATTGTCGAGGCCAGGCCCAAACTACCTTCCACCACGTCTGCCAAAATTTGCGCGTGGGCAAACCGAGCATCGTCAGAGACTAAGAACCGGCTCCCATGAAAATTTTTCACGGCGTCCTTGAGAGCCGTCACAGGGCCTTCATCATCGGAAAACCGGGCGATTGAAAACCCGTCCGGCAAATGCGCCACCGCCTCCTCGGCATTGACCGACGCAATCACCAAGCGGGCGCCCTCTTTCCCAACGAGGAGAAAGGTAAGTCGTTCGTCTCCCAAGGGAGACCATTCTGCAGCATAGCGAAAGTCATCACCGGGTGCCAAGGCTAGTACTGTATCGTTGGCCAACTTGTCTTGAATCGTGTGAATGCGCACGCCATCGCCTCCAAATTTGCAATGATGCGAAACCTCCCTTGACCCAAAAGCGTTTCCTTCGCAAAAGGGTTTTTGGGAGGGTCATGCTATGTATAAATTTGCTCCCATCCTCGCCATTGTCGGCGGGCTAGCCGCCTTCAAGATCTCCATGGACGACTGGTTGCGCCTCGGTCTAGAGTGCGGCTTGGGGATCGGAGTGGTCGTATGGATGGCCTCCCGTCCAACGCGCCGTGGTTGAAAGCACGAAACCAATTCTGTATGCTGACCTCGATTGGAGGTCGCCATGAAGAATCGCTGGCTCTATGCTGTCTATGCCCTCATCGCGCTTGCCGCAGTCGCCATTGGCGTGGAGCGGTCCCGCTCGCCGAAGGCCCCGACCACCCCAGTCGCCTGGCACACCCAGAACCCCGTATTAAGCCCCCCCAGCCATCCCTTGCCGCTGGGATCGTCCTGGGTAGCCAAGACGCGATCGATTAATCTTCCAAAGTCCCAACTGGCGACCGCTGAATGGTTTTGGCCCATTACCCGCTCGTCCAGCGTCTCCTATATTCTACATGATGGGCGGGCACGATGGGTGGTGGACGGTCATTCCTATACGCTAAAGAACCCGCCCGATGACCCGAATGATCAATTTGTCGCGTCACGCAACGGGACTATGCTAGGATGGACCATTCCTGGTGGCGGAGCTGAAGTCATGGCTGCCCGTGGCACCTCCCGCGTGATTTCTCATGCCCAGGCGATGGCGCTCACAGCCAATGGCCAACCAGTATGGCTTTTGGAGTCTGGGCAGGTGGTAGACAACGGGCACCTGCTCCCTTGGCATGTTCCCGGTGTCGCCGCCAACACCCATTCTTTCATCCATCAGGCGACCACAATTATTAGCGATAACCACGGGACATTGGACGCCACCCTGATTCCCAGCGGACAGGTCCGCACCCTGGCGCGGGTGCGCCAAGAACGGTGGCCGATACTGCTCACGGCACGCGCCGTGGGAAACGGGGTGGCTCTTGAACTGGAACGGCCGACCGCCATTCCCCGCTATCTCATTATTTGGGTCAATGGGACCTCGGTTCGGTGGTATCGTTTCGCGTCGCCCAATCCTCCAGAGGTTGGGGTTTTCCAGAATCACCTGGTCGTAGAAAATCTATCGCAGGAAAAGGGGAACTTGGCCGTCCTTACGCCGAAGGCCATTCATCCGCTTAACGTCACCGCGAGCCTGTTCAGCCAAAGTGCTGAAGGCATCATTTGGCCCGGGCCTAGCCACTTTGTCGCGCTGTATAAGACACTCCCCTCCTAGGGACGAGGATGGGGGCCCCACTCGGAAAGTTGCTTCACTTCCCGAAAATAGCGCAGGCGAAGTTCGTAGGCCATGGTGGAACGTCGACTGGGATTGGGAAGAACTGCCTCCCACACTCCCGCCACCAAACCGTCGGGTTGGATCCCCCAGGTTATCGGTGCGCTTTTGGACATCTGACGATAGTAGCGAAAAATCTCCTTCCCCAGGAAGGCGACCACTTTCGGTCGTAGTTGGTCCACACGTGCGCGACACCGTAGGCCCCCTTGCAAAAGCTCTATGGGATCTAAGTCAGCTGTGCCGGGTGTCGGGCGATCCACAAGATTGACAATGCCGATTCGCCAAAACAAGAGCTCGCGGTCCTGCTCAAAGGTCAGCCGCTGGCCGGTCAGTCCGGAGTCGGCCAACAGCGCCCAAAAGAGATTGCCGGGCCCAGCGAAATGATGCCCGGTCTCTTCTGAACGCATCCCCGGGTTATACCCCACAAAAAGGACATCGAGATGCTCCATCACAATGTCGGGCAAACCCACCTTACGCCTCCCCTAGATTGACCGCAACTGCCTTAACAGCCCGCATCGCCGACGCCATCGCGGTCACCAAGCTACGGTCGGGCACAGCCAGAGCCGCGTCACCGATGATGGACATGCGAAGCGCGCGAGGATAGGCCAAATCGCCCCGTACGGAGGCAAGATTCGGATCCACCCGAGGCTCCATACCGATGCGAATCATAACCCGATCTCCTTCCCATTCCTGGGCTCCTTGTGGCCCTTCAAGCCATGCATGCCGTCTCTTCCCAGAGGCCGCAAGGTGCACCAGGCGGGTATGGTACTTAACCGTGACGCCACTCTCCCGAAGTCGCATCCGATATGCCCTACGAGCCTTGAGACGATCCGAGCGGCATAAAAGTGTGACCTGGTGGCCCGCTTCTGCCAGGCGAAATGCTCCTTCCACCGCCCGATCACCCGCGCCGATAATGAGGACCGACCCCGAAGGCGACCGTACCGCATCGCTTATCGACTCCTGGCTGGCCCATTCTTCGCCAGGAATGCCAAGAACCCGGGCACGGAGGCCCGGGGCGTAAAAAAACCAATCGGCTTTAATTGGATCCGATAACGCCTCGACGGTAAGCGCTGCTCCATTCCACCGCACTGCTCGAGACCGGAGGTATACGGGAATCCCAACTTCCGCCACCTGCTTCGTCAATGTCGCAATCAGGGCCGGGGCGGGGTCAGACTCAAACCCGGGCAAATCCACCACTGGCAAGGAATATGAGCGAAGTTGACCGCCAGGTTCATCAGCCGCTTCCAACACCATTGCTCGAAGCCCCAAGCGTGCAGCCCAGAGGCCTGCGGATAATCCCGCAGGCCCAGCGCCAGCAATCACCATCGTTTGTTTAGACGACGGTGCGCTCATCATCAAGTCCAATTAACACGCGGTCTTTTAGCAATGCTAGGGCCGCCACCAAGCGCAGCACGGCAAAGTTGAAAATCCATCCGCCAACCAAGAGCAGCTCGGGTTGCCAGTTGTAGAGCGGGGGTGGCGCGAATCCTTGATTCCACAGCACCAGCAGGGTGGCGCCCAGGGCGGCGCCCAACGCCCCCCATGCCTGCAGCGTAACCCAATAAAAGGCCGGCCCTAAACGCCGGCGGAACAGCGCCCAGGGGATGGCTGCGGCAACTCCACTAATTAAAATAGCCGATCCGGTGGAAACCACCACGGGATGGAGCGTATTTGCAGTGACCAGATTCCAAGGCACACCCGCAACTAAGGCAACCAAAATGCCCGATCCAAAGCCAACCGCGACCATACGCGAAAAGTCGGCCATCGGCACACTGCGGCCCGCCCGCCGCACGTGCCAGCGCAGAAGTTGAAGGTGGCTCAAAATTTGTCCACTCTTCCGGGTCTGAAATCCGGTCGCCAACATCCCCCAAAGCGCCATGATGCGGCCAAGCGCCAGGGCGGCAAACGATTCGGTGCGGTAGCTGGCCAGCATGATGCCGACGCCCAAAACCAGCTGCGCCACGGAGAAGAGCCATAGCCAGCCGCGCTGGTGCTTTATTGGGCGCGCCAACGCTGCGCCCAGCTTGAGCGGGTCGCCCAACAGGGCCATGGCCTCGCCGAGCGCTTGGTCAGACTCCATCCCCTGCGATCGATAAATTTCATAGAGGTCTAATAACTGAGCACGCACCCGTGCCTTAAGGCGTCGCGCCTGATATTTGTCAGCCACATCCCGGACCGCCAGATTCAAGTAGTCTTCCCACACCATGCTCACCTCCATTCATCCGATATAACTTTATTATTTTACCGATTAGCGGATAAAAACGAAACTCCTTATACCCCCAGTTTACCGACTTTTTGCCACGTGCTACAGTGAGGGGTGGTAATGACTGAATTGGGATGCGCGGAAGCCTTTTTCTCGCCGGCCGCTTTGACCATGGCAGGAAATCACCCGCGGATCCGCGAAACAGGATTCAGGAGGTTTTCCATTAATGACGGAGGCTACCATTTGGGCGGTCGGCGGTTACGCTCCGCCTCATGTTTTGACCAATGACATGCTCAGCCAGCGCATGGATACCAGCGACGAGTGGATTCGAACCCGGACCGGTATTCGTGAGCGGCGCACGGCCGGGCCTGATGAAAGTACTGCCTCGGTATCGACGCGTGCTGGACAGGCTGCTTTACAAGCGGCTGGATTTGACCCCGCGGACTTAGACTGGGTGTTCGTCTGCACCGACACCCCGGAAATGTGGTCTCCCGCAACAGCCTGTTTCGTACAGGACATGCTGGGCGCACGCCATGCTTCCGCGATTGATTTGACCGGCGGTTGCGCCGGATTTTTACAGACGTTGCAAATTATCAGTCCGCTGGCGGCTCAAGGGAAAAATCTTTTGGTCATTGGCACCGAGTTGCTAACCCATGCTTTGGATTGGAACGATCGATCGACAGCCGTACTCTTCGGCGATGGCGCTGGCGCTTTTTTGGTGGGGCCCTCCCAACCGGGACGCGCCGGCATTCGCATTGGCCATGGGCTCTCGTCGACCGACGGAAGCCAGGCGGAGATTCTAGGCAAGCCCTATGGTGGCACGCGGCACGAAATCACCACCGCATTGGTGGCCGAGGGCAAGCACCATCGAATTCGCATGGATGGCCCGCGGGTATTCAAACACGCGGTAACCATGATGAGCGAAGTGGGACGCCAGGTGGTGTCTGATGCGGACTTGACGCTGGACGCCATTGACTGGGTCGTGCCCCATCAAGCCAATCAGCGGATTATCGACGCGGTAGCGCACCAAGTAGGCATCCCGGGCAATAAGGTGTTCTCCCATGTTGCGCAGTACGCCAACACCGGATCGGCCTCAATTGGATTGGCTCTGGCCGATATGCTGGAACAGTCGCTGATCAAGCCCGGCCAAAATTTGCTGTCGGTCGCGTTTGGCGCCGGTTTTTCCTGGGCCTCGCAGCTATTTCATGTGGACGGCATTCCCGCCTCAGCGTTCATCCATCAAGGGGATCGTTAGGGGGAGCGTCGACAAAACTCTCGTTTGCGCCAGGCGCCAATCGACAACGCGTCTGGCGCGAAAACGCTATACTCTACGCGAATGTTGTCCTAGGAGCGGAGGGGGCGAGAGCGCTGGCCAATACCGAAACCGATGCTTGGAAGGTGCTCGGCATTCCGCCGACCGCGGACAAGGACACGATTCGCGAAGCCTATTTAGCGCGCGTCAAAGAACATCACCCTGACCGCTATCGCCTCGACCCGTCCCGTTATCGACAGCAAGAAGAAATGATGAAGCGGATTAATTTTGCCTATGAGTGGGCGTTGCGTCACCCCCCGACCACCACCGCGCCGGGGCCGACCCATCCCCCAGGTTCGGACCGTCAAGGACAACGGCCTGATCCGCCCATCATGTGTCCTGATCATGGATATCAAGCCATGGGACGGTGCAAGCGCTGCGGCCAGCCCTTATGCCTGGGATGTTTGGGCTTCCGCCGGTCGCTCTGCAACCGCCACTATCAGCGGCAAAAGATCCGGGCGGCCCGAAGCCGCACCCTTGGGGAATGGGGTCCCTTAATTGTGATCATTTTCGGGCTCCGCGCCCTGGGCCTGCCGGGATTCGATGTGGCCATCGCGGTGCTCATATACCTTGCCCTTCTTGGCCTCCGGCTCTTAATTCGTCGCCATTGGCTGGGCTGTCTCGCCCTATTGCTGCTCCCCTACAGTCTCGTGTTAGCCGGCGTGTGGAGCCTCTGGGAAAGCCTTAGGGATTGGAACGGCCATCCTTCGGGGAAGGCGAAGGCGGGCTAGAGGGATTGAGTGACGCCACATAGCGTGCCAGACTTTCAATCTCCACCGGTGACATCACCGATCCCCACCCCGGCATCGGCCCATCTCCCTTTGAAATAATCTGGGTCAAGCGCGGTAGACTTTTCCCCTGCTCCGAAAGCTGATCAAGACGCGGAGCGGTGGTTCCATCCGGGAGCAGAACCAACGCTTGGCCGTCGCCGCGCGGCCCGTGGCACGAGAGACACGCCCGTTGATATAACCGGGCGCCTTCCACCACGCTGGGTGTCTTGGGTCGCTCATGGCCTGGATGGCCGGGTTGGGGGTGAAAGGGCCAAGCCAGGGACGCGAGGACCGTGGCTCCCCAAAGCCAGCGCCCCGCCATCATGTCAGCACCGCCTCAGGCTGGGGCGACTCCAACCAGGTGGTATGGACTTTAAACCCGCTCCCAGTCCAGTCCATGACTCGAAATCCTAACCCCATGTCGGGGTGGCTGGCCCCTTGGGGCCATGGCTGCAATCGTTCCAATGGTCCAGGGGCAGGAAGCGGCCAGGACGCGGGCAGTCCCGAGGTGTTGTTGGTCTGGTGGGTTCGATGGGAGATGGCTTGATGCACATGACCGAAGAGGCACACGCGATGGGAAAAACGGCTAATCGCTCCATAAAGGGAGTCGCCATCATAGGTGTACCAGTTCCAGGGTGTAAACAAATCGTAGAGCGGTCGATGAGTCAAGACCACCAACGGCGCGGTGGGCGCCATCCGGCCAAGTTGGTCTTGCACCCAAGCGCTTTGCGCTTGCCCCAAAAAGGGTCCTTGGCTGACGTTGTCCAGGCCCAATACATGGAGCCCCTGAAAGTTGCGATGAAAGAAAAGCGGTCCCACAATGGTTTTGAAAGCCTGCCCTTGATCGCCAAACGTGTCATGCTCGCCCGGCACGGCCAACCACGGCACATTAAGCCCATCCAGCTTAGCCTTGACCGCCTCCAGCCGTTTGTTGCGCTCGGCGCTCTCGCCGACTGCCTGAATCAGATCGCCTGTCACGAGCACCAGTTGCGGCTTGGGATCTAATTTCAGAACCTCTTGCAAAATGCGATCCACCGTGGCCGAGAGATTCCGATTCCAATCTCCTCGATATCCCCAATGAAAGTCGCTTAGATGGACGATGCGGAGCGAAGCCGCTGCCGGAAGTCCAGCCGGCACCTTAGCTTCCGCGATTTTCCCGGTCAGGGCCGCAGTCGCCACCGCCAGTGCGCCGCCCATAAATCCCCTTCGCGTGAGAGTGTTTTCCATGCGATCCCTCCGGGAAAAAATTTCCCGTGCTGGTGGAGAATTATGCACGCGGTGGAGAAAGGAGTTGTCGGAGCACAGAATGGCCGGAGGTCATCAATCCCCGATGTCTTCTTAGACTTCCGACTGCCGATACATCAATAGGGCATAGATAGCCAAAAAAGCGGGGATAATCATACCCTCGCCAATAATCATCACCAGCACCCCAATGACCGGGACAGCCGCGAGCATATCTATCACCAGCAAAGCCGCGATTAAGAGCCCAATGAGCAGCAGCACCTCAGTATAAAGTCGGGACAGGTGCGTTGCTGCCCAGCGCAGTGCCGGTATAAAACCGGTGCTGGGAGGGAGCCCCGTCCCAAAGGTATGGCCAAACCAGAACAGCACCGTTCCCATGGTCCATACCAGAATAGCAAAAAACAGGATGACAAAGAGGGTGGTGCCGATTGGACCCATCGACCCCAAGCCGGCATACAAGAACCCTAGCACCACCAACGTCAAGGCGAAATACAAGAGAGCGAGCACCACCTGCGCCAGCCCTCGCCAAAATTCGTGATATCCGAAACGGAAGAAAGACAAAATGGGCGTGTAATCGGGGCGTTTTTTCATGGCCTCTGCGATGCCGCCATAGAGGCCCCCCAAGGCGAAAGGCCAAATAATCAGGATAAAAGTGAGGTAAACCAACCCCAGCTTAAATAGCAAGCTGGAGCTCAAATGGGGAAGTACGGCCGTGGTCCCGGGGTGAGACAAAAACTTGCTAAAACTCTTGGGAAACGATGGTCCCAATCGGCTAATCACCAGATACTGATAGAAGGTGGTGAGCATGGTATACCAAAAGGCCAACATTAAGACGCCGCCGCCACGGTTTCTTTGCCAGAGCTCCCGCCAGCTTTCCCTAATCAAATACATCCGCCATCATCCCGTCTCACCCTAATTGCTTGCGTATCCAACCCCAAGTCTATACAATCATACCGGATTCCTTGGTAAAAATACCAATTTGAGGAGATGACCTGGTGTTTCGCGCTCTTGTCATTGACGATGAGTTCGGCATTCGCCACATTGTCAAGCTGGCTTTAAGCCGAATTGACATCGAGGTCACAGAGGCAGAAACGGCCGCGGTCGCTCTGGCTCGCTTGGAAGACATGGTTCCCCATATTATCCTGATGGACTTGAGACTTCCCGATCGGTCTGGAACCGAGCTCGCCCGGGAAATTCGGCAGCGCCATCCACGGATTCCGATCGTGTTTATGTCGGCCTCGACCGAACTCGCCCGCGCCGCCGAAGAAGCCGATACCGCCGCGTATCTGGAGAAACCCTTTAAGTTGGCCCAACTCCAAAGCCTAGTCCGGGATCTGCTCACGACGAAGACGCCAGCCGCGGACGGCTTGGAAACCACACCGTAAAGACGGCGCCGCCCCCAAGCCGCGGTTGATACTGAACGTCCCCGCCAAGCCTGTCGAGCAATTGCCGGGTGAGCCACAACCCAATTCCGATGCCTCCGACCGCCGAACGCTTGCGCGGATCCGGCATGCGCACGAACAAGTCGTCAACCACTGCTGGGTCCACGCCGGGACCACGATCTGCCACCTCAACCCGCACTCCGTCCTCGGTGGGGGTAACCGTCACATCAATCGGGGCATCCGGCGGCGAGAAGCGTACGGCATTGGAAAGCAGAACCGATACAATGGTCATGATGACCTCCCGGCTCCCTTGCACATACGCATGAGAGGGACCCTGATAGGTAATGGGCTTTAAAGGGACATTGGACTGTCTAGAGGAGGACTCCTCGCGCACCACCTCGGCGACGCAGACTCGGCTTGCCTCCGTTTGCCATCCCGCGTCATCCAAGTGCACCGAGAGCCACAACTCGCGAATCAGCCGCATGAGGCGCGTTGTCTCGCGGGCAATGATGCGCATTTGATCCGTCAGCAAGGCATTCCCTTCGGCCTCGGCCATAAGCCATTCCGCCACCCCCGCAATCACCGTGATGGGAGTGCGAAACTCATGCGCCACCAATGACAAGAAGGCTTGCTGTTGCGTTTTGACCGAATGCTCCTGAGTGTAGTCGTCAAACAAGGCAACCCAACCGTCTATTCGGTCTCCCCGTCCCAGCGGACGCACGCGCATGCGAATTTTACGGGGAATGACCCCCTTCAGGTCGGAGACAATCTCGAATGATCTGACCGCTTTGGCTTGCTCCAGCGCCTGTTGAATGTCCCGCACGACGGCCCGGGGGTCAACAATTTGATTGCTGATTCGGTCCAAGACGTCCCGATAGTGCCCGTGTACGTCCTCCGATCGCAAGTAAAACATCTCAAGAAACCGCTGATTGTGGAACGCTACCTCGCCATCGGCCCGAAATCCCAGCACGCCGGCCTGCGACATTTCCAACGCGGTCGAAAATCGCTCTTGTTCAAGTTGACGCTCATGACGACGGTAAATGAGGGCGATGAAAATGGCCAGCGTTTCTGAGACGCGCGTCCAATATTGAAGCTCAAGGTCTTCTAGCGTGCGGACTTCAGGGTAGGCCACCCCCAAGGAGCCCATCACCATTCCCCGGCCGATCACAGGAAAGACCCAAAAGGTGTGGATATCCTCTTGCATCGCCCATTCCCGCAGGGATGCGTCACCGTCTTCCATCAAATCACGAAACAGGACCGGTTGACGGGTCTGCCGCACCACCTCGATATGCGGGATCACTCGTCCTCGAAACGGTTCTCGGTGTTTCGCCGAGCCCCCGGCCTCCGCCAACGGCACAAAAACATCGTGCTCCAAGCCCGCTAGGAACAGCTTCTCCGGGCCAATGTGGCTGTAGTTGAGAATCCACTGCAGGGTCGCGCGGGAACGGTCCTCACCCGCTGGTGCGTTGTGCAAAAAGTGATAGAGGTCGGACAGGAGCTCGAAGCGTTTGGTGCGTTCGTCCATAACCGTTACGCCTCTCCATCCAACATGGGGATTTTGACGCCCCGCTCCCGCGCGACCCGCTGTGCCTTTTCGTACCCCGCGTCGGCATGGCGCATCACGCCCGTGCCCGGGTCCGTCGTCAACACATGCTGCAGTCGCCAATCGGCGTCCTCTGTCCCATCTGCCACAACCACCATGCCGGCGTGCAGCGAGTAGCCCATGCCCACACCCCCTCCATGATGGACCGATACCCAGGTGGCTCCAGCGGCGGTGTTCAACAGGGCATTCAATATCGGCCAGTCACCGATGGCGTCCGACCCATCCTTCATGGCCTCCGTCTCGCGATTAGGCGAAGCCACAGACCCGGAATCCAGATGATCGCGCCCAATCACCACCGGAGCCTTCAGCACCCCGTCGCGAACCATTTGGTTAATGGCTAACCCAAACTTCGCCCGCTCGCCATACCCGAGCCAACAAATCCGCGATGGCAAGCCCTGAAATTGCACCCGTTGTTCGGCCATCGTGATCCAGCGACGAAGGCGCTCATCGTTAGGAAATAGTTCCAAAACCTTTTGGTCGGTTTTGAGAATATCCTCGGGATCCCCGGACAGCGCCACCCAACGGAACGGTCCCCGACCTTCCTCAAACTGTGGACGAATATATTGGGGAACAAATCCCGGGAAATCAAATGCCCGGGCAACCCCCTCCTCGCGCGCACGCTCACGCAGGTTGTTCCCATAGTCGAACACCACCGAACCCTGGTCCATGAAGGCTAGCATGGCCTCCACATGCCGAGCCATGGACTGCTTAGCCCGCCTGACATATTCGTTCGGGTCCGACTGGCGCAGCTTAGCTGCTTCTTCCAAAGATAGTCCGGCAGGGATGTACCCGTTCAACGGATCGTGGGCCGAGGTCTGGTCGGTGACAATGTCCGGTCGAAATCCACGTCGCACCAACTCCGGCAGCACCTCCGCAGCGTTTCCCAAGAGCCCAATGGACACCGCCTCACCGACCTTGCGGGCGTGTTCCACCTCTTGCAAAGCATGGGTTAAGTCTACCGCTTGGCGATCGAGGTACCGAGTTTCCAAACGCCGACGCATACGATCAGGGTCAGCCTCAATCACCAATGCCACCCCGTCATTCATGGTCACGGCCAAAGGCTGCGCGCCGCCCATACCACCCAATCCAGCCGTCAGCACCACCCGGTTTTTAAGGGTGCCCCCAAAGAATTGCGCCGCACACTCAGCCAGTGTTTCGTAGGTTCCCTGTAGAATGCCTTGACTGCCAATGTAAATCCAGGAACCCGCCGTCATCTGTCCATACATGGTGAGCCCTTTTTGCTCCAACTTCCAAAACTCTTCCCACGTCGCCCAATGGGGCACCAAAAGACTATTAGCAATCAGCACACGCGGCGCCCGCGGGTGGGTTTCAAACACGCCCACCGGCTTGCCCGACTGCACCAATAGCGTTTCGTCGTCTCCTAAATCCATTAAGGTATTAACCAACGCTTCAAATGCATCCCAATTGCGAGCCGCCTTGCCTCGGCCGCCATAGACGACTAATTCCGCCGGATTTTCTGCCACTTCCGGATCCAAATTATTCATGAGCATCCTAAGGGCCGCTTCCTGCTGCCAACCACGGCACACCAGTTGGGTCCCCCGAAGAGCACGAATTTGCCGGCTTTTGACCCGGGTTTGAAGCTCCTGCACTAATACGGTGTCAAGTTGTCGTTTGGCCACGAGATTTCCCCCTGTTAGTTGCCGAATTGTGCCTGTGCCCCAATAATAAAGCAAAAGACTCCTAACAGGGACGAATTCAAAAGGAGACACGCATGCCCCTGCAGGGCACTCACACACATGAAAAAAGGGCGTCGGCACGGGGAGTATGATGAGGGTAACCCTCGACCGAGATCGCATTCACTCTGATGCTACGAGCTCGTAAAGGAGACGGATTC
>NZ_JABBVZ010000170.1 GCF_012933365.1 Sulfobacillus harzensis
CGGTACCGTTTCGCTGGAAGTGGAAGCCCGAGGACGCAAAAAGCATGGACGCTATTTAGGAATGGCTATACTAGTACGGTGCGCTGTGCGGCACTGTATCGTGTGAGTACGGCCCGGCAGGTGACGCGCGATACGGAGACCGATGAGACGTTGCCGGTCCAGCGCGAGGCCATCCGCGCCTTCGTACGGGCGCATCGCGACTGGTCGTTGGTCGCGGAGTACAGCGAAGAGGGCGTGTCGGCGTACCGGCATGCATCGGCTGAACGGGATGTCTTGCAGGATGTCCTTAGCGCGGCCAACCGTCGAGAGTTTGATCTGCTGCTCGTTTTTAAGGCGGACCGGCTGTCCCGCCAGGCCTTCGAATACCCTGTCATTCTCGCGCAATTGCATCGAGTCGGCGTGACGGTCATGAGCGTGGCGGATGTCCCCGGTGGCAAGACGCTCGAAGTCGAAGGGCAGTTTGAAAAGCTCATTCGCTTCATCGAAGGCTGGCAGGCCGAAACGGAGTCCTACAATACGTCGATCCGGGTCTCGGCGGCCATGGAACAGATGGCCCGGCAGGGACGATGGACGGGTGGCACGCCGCCCTATGGCTACCGTCTAGCCCAAGGGACGGAGGGGTTTCCGTTAGCCGTGGATGCCGAAGAAGCCGCCGTCATCCGGCAGATGTTTCAGTGGTACTTACATGACGGGATCGGTACCGTCACGATTGCTCAGCGGCTCAACGATCTCGGGTATCGGGGACGCAAAGGCGGACAGTGGGCCGACTTCCGTGTTCGCCGCGTCATGAAAAATCCCATTCTGGCGGGGCGCCTAGCCTACGGGCGCAAGCGCCGGAATGGGTCAGGCAATCACGTTCTGCGTGGGCGGGACGAGTGGGACCAGTTGATCTTGGGGCCGTTTAATCCGTCCTTAGTCATTATCCCGCCCGATCAGTGGCAAGCGGCGATGGATAAAATGGCGGCCTACGGACACGGCACCAACACTGGACCGCGCTATAGCCGCGCCGACCAAGGGACGTTGCTGCTGACCGGGTTCGCCAAGTGCGCCGACTGCGGCGGCGCGATGGTCGCCACGCATGGCTACTATTGGGTCCGGCGCAAGGCGGGCGATTACAAGGTCCCCCGCGTCATGTACGGATGCCTGACGAAGATCACGAAGGGGCCAACCGCGTGCCCGGGCCAGCGAACGTTTGCCCAGAAGAAAGTGGAAGATGCCGTCATTCCGGCCATTTTGCGAACTTTGGGGAACATTGACCAAGCCGCCGTTGTGGCAGAAGCGCGACGTATCGCCGAACAGAGTCTTTTTCACCGCCGGACCCGCGCGACCCAGCTTGCCAAGCACATTGCGGAGGCGGAACGCATCTACGCTGGCTGGCTGGCGCGGCTCGACCAATTTTTTGCGCACCCCGAACAGAGCCTCTATTCAGAGTCCGTCCTGGCGGCGAAAGTCCGCGAAAGCGAAGAACGCCTGCAATCGCTCCGAGCCCAGCAGACCGACTGGGAACAAACCCAGCAAACGGCGGCGGCTCAGTTAGCCGACTTGGAGCGCTTCTTGACGAATACCGCGAACTGGTGGCGGCAGTTTTTGGAGGCGCCGCGCCCCCGCCAGAAAGCCTTGCTCAAACACGTGTTGGACCGGGTGGTCCTGGGTCGCGATGGGTACGAGATCTATTATCGGCTGGATTTGTCTCAGCTTGTCGGAGCCAAGACCCTCGCCCCGATCGCCTGGCAAGAAGCAGCCACATGGCGATAGAACCGCCTGCTCCCTCTTGACTTTTTTGCGTTCTCGGAAGTTGTAGTGAGTAGGGTGCTTCCTGTCCATCCCGGCAGCCTTTGCACCGTACATAGTGCTGGATCCGATATGCGAACGATTCAGCGGCTGACCCGAATGGCGTTGCAGCATGCACAGGGGCTTTTATATGCGGATTTGGAGGGGCAGATATTGGACACGTTGGACACGCTTATCTACCTGGTGCGAGAGCCAAGTGGCCGGCGGCGTGTAGACTCCGTGAGCACCGTCTCGGAGGCGGGCATCGTGCCGCGATGGCGCTTTCAAGCGAATCAGTTTGTCCGTGTTGAGGGGCGGGTGTGAGCGCCCTGGTCGGGGCCGTGGCCGCGTCTGTGGCCGTCTTTTGCTGGCTCAAGGGGTGGTCGGGGCTCTATCCGGCGGTAGGCTGGGCCTTGGGTTTAGCGATGCGTGATGATGCTGCCATGATGGCGGGGTTGGTCGCTGGGGTGGGCTTGGCGGCGCTCCGCGAAGCCGAGCGTTTTGAATCCCGGCGAGACGGTGACGAGTTCCAGGCGCTAATGCTATTGGAGCGGCTTCGACAACTATGGCGGGTTCGGGGAACGTTGGCCGGTGCCCTGGACGAGATGGGGTACCGCTCCCGGCGGCGTTCCCCTGATGCGGCGGAACAGGTGTTGGCGGAGGTGGCAGACGCCTTAGCGGTCCGGTCCCTGAGTTTGGTGGCTAAAGTGGCGGGGGTAGTGCGGAGGCACGGTGGTGATCTGGATCCGTTATTGGCCTGGGGAACCGGAAGTATACAAGAAGGACAGGCGCGGCGCTATGCACGGCAAGTGGAAGAGCAAGCGCGGCGTGCGTCCATCAAGATGCTGGCCCTGGCGCCGGTCGGGGTGGTCGGGGTCTTTCGCCTGCTGGTGCCGTCTTTCTACCACGCTCTGGCCACCACGTGGGCCGGCGATTTGGCACTCTGGGCTACGGGTGCAACCACGGCGGCAGCCACTGGGGTCTTGTCGTGGCAGGTGCGGAAGGAGGCACGGGTGCGATGATGGAGTTGGCCATCTGGAGTGCCGCCATGGCCGTCTTGATGATCTTCAGGCGTCCCGACCAGGCGTTCTGGGCGTGGATGGCCAGCGCGTTGGGACTGCTTCGGGGCGGATCGCCGGGGCTGCTGGTCGTAACGGGGATGCTGAGTGCGTTGATGTGGTTGCAAAGTCGGGATGCGACCCGTGCCGATCCGGGGCTGCGTGAGTCTTTGATTCGGTTTTGGCAGGAAGTCGGAGTGCTTTTAAGCGCCGGCCTTGGATTCTTGCCGGCGGTTGAGACGGCCGCCGGCGCTGAACCGGTGCTGGCCCCCTTGATTGCCCAAGCGGCGCGGAAAATTGCTGAATCCCCCCACGCAGCCCCATCCAATCCCGGTCTTCCAGGATTGGATGGCGAGGTGACTCTGCTCATGCTGCAGCATGGCTATCTCCACGGAATGAATGCGGGTCAGGTACAGGCCGAGGTGCAGCACATGGAGGCCCGCTTGGCGTATGAGCGGGAGGCGAGGAAGCGGCGTGATCCGCTTTGGATGACGGTGTTGCCGGCCTTGCTGCTTTTGAACGTGCTGTGGATTTTTGTCGCTCCCATGCTGGCTATGGCCAGTCACAGTTGGCTGAAACTCTGACCGCCGCCGGTATATAATGGAATCAGTACTCTGAGGAGATGATGATGTGCAGCCACGGCCAGAAGTTGATGCCATGACGCTCTATAGCCCAGGGCAATCATTGGAAGACGCCCGCCGACAAAGCGGTCGCGAACAAATGATTAAGCTGGCGTCCAATGAGAGTCTCTGGGGTCCTTCGCCGCGAGCTCTGGAGGCGGTGCGGAAGGCGCTCGACCATATGCAGTATTATCCGGCAGTGCAGCCTCCGGGATTAGTGCAAGCCTTGGCACGACAGGTTGGCGTGGATGACCGTCAGATCGTAGTCGGCAACGGCGCGGATGAGATTCTGCGACTTGCAGCCGCCGCATTCGCTGGACCCGGTGACGAAGTTGTATATCCCACTCCTAGTTTTTCCGCCTATCGGCACAGCGCCTTGTTGGCTGGTGCCGAGCCGCGAGAAGTTCGTTTGGCCGTAGACGGCGCGAATGATTTGGATGCCATCCTGGCGTCGGTTACAACGCGCACCCGGGTTGTCTATCTCTGTAGCCCCAATAACCCGACCGGCACCCCTTTTTCCCCGGAACTTTGGGACCGGTATTTGGCTCACATTCCGGATACGGTTCTCACGGTGGTGGATGGCGCCTATTGGGAGTTTCAAGACGCGCCACGTCCCGACTATCGGGCGGCGATTCAGGCGGGCCGCCCGATTATCTGGGTTCGCACTTTCTCCAAGCTCTATGCTTTGGCCGGATATCGGGTGGGCTGGGCGGTCGCGCCGGTCGATGTCACAGCCGCCCTGAAGAAGGTTCGCGAGCCTTTTTCCCTCAATGCTTTGGGAGCGATCGCTGCCGAAGCGTCCCTAGAGGATGACCAATATTTTTCGCGTATCCGCGCCGAGACCCTGGCGGCTCGCCAGTATTTGATCGAAAAGCTGGATGAGGCGCACATTCGCCATTTTCCGTCGGCCAGCAACTTTGTGACGTTTTCTGCGGGCGACGACCATCGGGTGGCTGAGAGGCTGCTAGCTGAAGGGTTTGTGGTTCGACCCACCGCCTCCTTTGGGCTTCCGGGATGGATTCGGGTAACGGTGGCTCCTCTCCCTATTATGGAGCATTTTATCAACACGCTCTTGTCTCTTCTCTAGAGGGGTGACTAGGAGCTTTTTCAAAAATTGACCCGGACGGCTCCGCGGACGGGTGTCAAAATTCGCTGGGGTGGGCGGCCAT
>NZ_JABBVZ010000171.1 GCF_012933365.1 Sulfobacillus harzensis
GGGCGCGTACGCGCCCCTGTTGGAGTCTCGTATTTTCGTGTTCATACCCTTGGTGTAGCAGATTTTGGGATTTTCCGTCAGTATTACTGCCAAAATAGCGCCATCATCCCATTGTTACCGACTATGACGCAGCCCTGGTGCGATGTTGGCTATAGGTTGCATGAAATACGCGCCCGTATGCAGAGAAGCTTAAGACACCGTAAAAAAGAAAAAGCCCCGCCGTTCGCGGCTGGTTGGCAAAATATTGTTAAAACGGTTGACGCCCCGGGGCTGTGCTGTCGGGCGCCGGGATGAAGACCGGCACACGCCTCCCCCGCTTTGAGACTTTCTCGAATGCCTCGTTATCCTCTTTATCTCCCGGAGAGGGCTGCTAATTGCTCCCTATCCTTGTGCGTGATGATCAGCCGATCGACCCGGTTGGCGATTCATTGAGCAGTTTTTAAAGGCCCTTTTTGTGGTAGTTCATCCCCGACCGGGGATCGGCGACCACCTCGAGTGTCCCGCCTTGGCGGGCCCAATACCGCGCCAACTGCTGCGTTTGCCGTTCTAGATCCTCGTTCTGGTCGTGGCTCGATACCCGAGCATCGGCGAGGGTTTTTCGCGTCATATCGGACGTAGACCGGACACGTTCAGGGCCCAGTTTCGCCAAATCGTAACGACCGTGGCCGCCTCCGGTCTGCTTTCGGAACAATTTCCCTTCGCATTCCCAACGCCGTAACGTCGTCATCGAAGCCACCCAAGGCGTGGCCCGCTTCCCCAACGCTGACAAATCTATCCATATTGGAGTATATCGATGGTTATGGAAAGATTGCTACCAAACTGTGTAAACCTCTCTCCCCCCAGCTGGCCATACTCCCACCCCGCGATTGCGCGGATACCACGGTCCACCCGGCGTTCGTACCCTCGCGACCGCGTCACGGCTCGTCAATCGCTGGGCGGCCGTTTCGCCAGGGATGAAGCACGGCATAGATGCTGGCAAGGTGCGGGGTGGCAATGTCTTGTCCACGGGCCATGTTCAACAGAGCTCCCTGCAAACTCTCGACCTCGAGTGGCCGGCCATTTTCGAGGTCGCGATGCATCGAAGATGTCATGCTCCCCGATATGGTGTAAAAGCGGGCGAGAACCGCGTCCGCGATTCCGGCGGGGAGTCCTGGCTCGGTCCTTAGGGCGATTTCAGCAATCTCCTGAACAAGGTCATGGAGCAAGTCTCGGGCAGCTGGATCTTCCAAGACTCCCCCGACGGGCTTTCGGACCGCAGCAGTGATACCACTCAGCGAGGCCAGAAAGATGTATTTAAGCCACATATCAACCATTATCGCCTCACTCAGCGTACTGGGAATTTGAGCTTTCTGGAACCAGGCTTGAATCTCGTTCAAAAAGCCCGGTTCAATAGCACCGAGTGGACCAAACGTAATGTCCTGCATAGGGCTGGTTTGCACGACATCGCCTTCTGGGCTTAGTCTGGCCTCAATGTAGCAGGCACCACCAAGTACCCGATCCCGACCGAAGGCGTCAACTAGGGTCTCGAGATGCTGCACACCGTTCAGCAGAGGGAGAATTGTCGCGCCCTTGGCGACTAGTTTTCCGAGATCGGGCATGGCCACATTCAAATGGTAGTTTTTGACCGCTAGAATAACGAGATCGGGCGACTCCACCGCGTCGGCGGTCAAGACCAGACGAGGTTTAAGCGTGACGTCGCCGTGTACGCTGTGGATTACCAGTTCGCGGGTCATAAGTTGTTGAGCACGGCGCTCCCGAACCAGAAATGTCACCGGGGCTCCGGCCGCCGCAAGCCTGCCGCCAAAGTAGCCGCCCACCGCCCCAGCGCCGAACACCACGATATTCATGGGCATCTCTCCTGCGCTTTTGCTCACATCATACGCTTTGTTATCGAGCGGGGAAAAGGTCGCTAGCGGCAAAGGGGCCGGTCGTCCCCGTGGTCTTCTCTCCCCCAAAGACGTCAGTTTGTCTTGAAAGCTTTGCCTTGCCAACCTGTCTGCGCCATCGTAAAAAACGCCCAGGGAAGGCCCTCGTGAGGTCATCCGATACCAATGTTGAGCAACACGCCCAAGCGGCGTGGCCGCGCCATGGAAAACATCCGTGGCGTCTACGACCCCTCGACCATCGCTGCAATGGCATAAAAAGCCCCGAATGACAGCCCGATGGCACCTAGGCGTGAGATGCCCCCGCACGGAGAGGAAATTCAGTCGCCACTCGATATCGCCCGCGAGCCGAATACTACCCGCGCGCCCGTCCGGTCTTGGTGCTCCGCCTCTTCCGGAGTCGCGGCGGTGCGCGCATCAAAGAAATCAGGGACGATGACGTGAAGCTCTTGCCCCGCCAACCGATTGGCCAGTGCGACAATGTCCTGATTGACTCCCAACCACAGTCGCTCGTCTCCCATTTCCGCCATGGGTCAAAGTGTCGTTGAACCACGCTTCCCCTCGCTGAGGACAAACGAGATGATCCGAATGAAAGTGCCCATTCGCATTGGCTTAGCGCCGCGGCACGACCGACAATGGCCGAGATGGGCTAAGCATTTCAAGTTTCGACAACATGGTTGCGGCAGACGAAGGGGATTCATCGAGCATCCCCATGTCGATGACGCTGCCATTCCTTGCGTCAACGATAACCACGAGGGTGTTGCCGCTCTCCGGCGGTGCTCCGGCCGGTGCTGTGCTCCATTTAGGATTCGAAAAGGAGCCTTGCATGACCACCACGTCCATCGGCATTGACCCATGATCGGTGTGAGCCCCTGATTTCGCTAAATTGCCTTTGACGGGGCGGCTCACGAAGTACCGCGCTGAGGTCGGATGATCCTCATGGGCTCCCGCGGCGATGCTCTCAGCAACGGCTGCCAGGGTCTCTGAGCCCCAAGCCGGGCCTGACGACACGGATGTCGACCTGTGCGACGCCGCTAACAGCTTCGGCTGAAGATTTCCCGCCGATGTCCATAGGCTGGCCGCCACCGCGGCGGTGCCAAGCGCTACACTTCCGCCCACCCATAGCCGCCGCTTGCTCATGAGGCACACTCCTTTGTTAGGACGCTGAATCGATGGTAGGACCAAGACCTCAAGATCCCTCATGACGTCAAGTGCTGTTCCCTAGGGACTAAACGCCGCATTGCCCCAAACCGTTTCACATCGGGTTTTGTTTCACGGGGTGCGTCCTGGCCGTTTCAGAAACGGGACCATGGCGAGTCATAGGCTGAAACTTTGGCTTTGCTTTCCATCCGGGAGCCCTCTTTAAGCTATGACAAGTGGGTCAACAACCGAACGAAACACACCACGTGTTTGAGGCGGCGTCTTAGCCGCTTTCAGTGGCTGCTGCAAATGATAACGGGGATGCGCAACCGACGTGGTGCCTCCCCACCTCCCAGATCAGGGACGAGACCGTCGACGGCGAAACCGCGAGAGACGATAGACCTTTTTCGGCCGTGGGCGTCGGCCTTGACGGGTTGCCGTGAGAGCCAATAGACCCACGACAATAACCCCCACTAGAACGTCCCTGGCATGGGTTCTGATCCAGGTTCCGGCTTCTTCAAGGGGTCGGGGCACGGCGGCGGGATTCCACCCCTTGGCGGCACTGCCAGCCCCCTCTGCCACCGCCTGAGCCCAGGTATAGACGTAATGGGGCGGTTGTTCAACTGCTGTGACAATCATAGCATCGGAATCTTCTGTTATCGAACGGTCAATGGGCAAGACTGTGCGGGTGATCGTCGGCACTTGCGCGGCCCCAGCGATGAGGTACCAGGTGCCCGGACGACCAGCCAGTAAACGTCGAGACCATTCCGCTAAGATATTGTCGCGGTGTCCCCAGCAACCGGTAGCGGTTGCCGACGTGCACGCCAGATTCGGTGTTCTCCTTAGGGGCCCGTTCCAACCATCGTCGTACATCCAGCCATAGTCGCTGGCCAGGGGCCCTACCCCCTCGGCCCAAATGGAAAGGGCGGGCCCAGCAGGGGATCGGAGTATCGGATCGGTGCCACGGGCCGCCCCGCGTTTGGCCACCCGGTTCAACGATGCCGTCAACCCGGGAAGAGGATGTTCGCTCCTGGCTATCCGTTCAAGGTTCGTGATGACGAAGATCTGATCGGCCGGCGTCAGATTCGTCCAGTTGCGAGGCAAATATATGGGCCCAATCCCCTCCTTCCGTCGAGCGTTATCGAGGGCTCGTACGGTATCAACCAGGCAGGCGTGCGATTGCAGGCCCCACTCCGCGCAGGTTCGATTAAAGTTCGGTCGGGGCGATAAATTCGATGTCGGCGGGGGTGGTGCATATTGCGTCAGCAACAGCGAGGCCAAGAAGGCGAAACTCACGTGAGTGTTCCCTCCAGTCGGTGTGGAACCCCATGAAATTAATCAGACAATCAGACGGCTGCATTAAATGCGCAGAAACCGCGGCACGGCCTAGGAGAGTTTTCATAAAGTCTCCCGGGAGCGTCGACCTGGCGGAACGCGCCAAGATTTTGCGATCGCAGCCAGCA
>NZ_JABBVZ010000172.1 GCF_012933365.1 Sulfobacillus harzensis
GCGCTGGTGGAGTTGTTGGAGGAAACCGCCTGCTTTGAGCGAGTGCCCCACACGATGGTTGACGGCCAGCTCTATGTTCCGGCTCAAACCACTAATGCCGTCTACCGATAGGCCGAAAACATACGGCTGGCTCAACGGCGATAATCAGTTCATAGGCTTCCTGCACGCGCACGTCGTCTTCTTGGCCAGTCCAGAATTCCACACACGGCTCCAAATACCTAATGGCACGAGCCCTGTCTCCGTTGATGACGTGAATCATGCCAAGGTTTTGCAGGGCGAGGTGGTATAAGGTGGGCGCTTCATCGGCGTATAATTCGCAAGCTTTTTGCGTCCACTGGTAGGCGGAGTCCAGATGACCCAATTCTAACTCGCAAGCCCCAAGCCCGTGAAATACGCGACCACGATTAGTGCGCGACGGTGTCACACCACTGGCATCGCGTGCTCGCGTATACATCGCGGCCGCCATGTGCCAGTCCCGCTTACGGAATAGGGTGGTTCCCAAACTCAGGGTTAACCGGAAGGCGTCGGTTGGCCCGGGGTTGAGAGCGATTAATGCACTGCACAGAATTTGTGACGCGCCTAGTTCCCCGCGTTCCCCGAGCATGCGTTGAATGTGGAATCCGTGCTTGAAGAATTCCTCGTTCACCGCGCCAGCTATCGCCTGGCGAAACATTGTTGCAAGAATGATTGACAGTATGTCGGGTTCATTACTCGGCGACTGTACCAATACATTGAATAATCGATCGGTGGTATCTGACGGGCGGTCGCGGCGCTCCCACCAACCAGAAGCCGCTAACACCTGGGCTTCCGTAGTCCGTCCCTGCGCAATCAATGACAGGCATCGTTGCACTAGTAAATCGTCTCGCAACTGAGGCGCGGGTCCAGATGGCAACAACTCTTCCATCGGCACGCCCAACGCGTTGCAAAGCGCTTGTAACAAATCCCAAGAAGGTGTGACTTCATTACGCTCAATCCGGCTCAACAACGAACGATCACAATGCACCTGCTCGGCTATGGCCGATTGCGTCAGGTGTCGGGAGATGCGGAGTTGTCGTAACTTCTCCCCCATCATGATATGACCCCCCCTCACAAGTGTTTTCGCTGCCCACTCATGCTTTTCCTGTTCTCGTGTGAAAGTTCCGTTCATTGGTGTGCGCCATACGCACACCGTGAATGATTAAGGTACTATACACTTCTTTGCAAGGAGGGATCACAACGTGAAACTACGTGGGATAACCCGTTGGGTCATTCTGGCGGCCGCAGTTGCTATCGGTCTCCTTCACGGGACTCATGTCGGTGTCCATCTTGCGTCGGGGGTCACCGATCCCGGGTACCCCGATGTGTCCGCTGGATTTTAGTAGGGTCCTCCAAACGCAAGGAGTACCAACGCCGAACATGCGCTATGACTGAACGTGTGATAATGGAAGGAGATACAAATATGTTCTCTCTAAAGACAATCATCCCCCTAACCGCTGCAGCCGGATTACTTGCTCTCGCTCCGGCAACTGGGGTCTTCGCCGCGACAACACCAGCCATGGGATCCGTCACTCCAGTGGCGAGACCTGATATTGTAGATGGCCAAACCATCCCGATCGGTTATAGGGTAGGAGACTCGATTATCTATCCTTCTGCCGGCGGATATAGCATTCTGGCGAATCCCAAGGTGAAGTGGACTCCTGCTTTGAGGAAATCCTATATTCAAAACCGCCAGCAATTACGCGACCTGTTGACCTTTGCATCGTCCGCGTATAGTCATTCCCCCGAAGCTCAAAAGGCTGGACCTGTCAACGTATTAGAAATCGAAGACACACTTAACAACAGGAGTATACGCCAAGGGACGACCAATGCCAGCCAAACTAATACTGTAGTAAGCCCTGCGTCAACAAACGGATTCGATCACTACACCTTCAGTGATTCAACCGGTTTTACCGTAGGCTCCTCCGATGAGGGTCTGATCCAGGACAACTCCGTCTTGACCGCTCAAGCCAATGAGTTTGGTGGAACAGGATTCGAGAATCCGAACAATTATCTGGGTTGGCGGCCAAATACAACCGTCACCGACGTTGCCGGAACAAACCAATCGCTCGATCTTAGTTTCATCTGGACATTCCATGGATGGAGTTACGGTCTGTCTTATCCCTCCCCATCCGTGGCCCCCACGAGCACCGGTGGCACGTGGAATTCTGGCACACAGTATACTTGGCAATATACCTGGGCTCCGTCTTCGCAACCCATTTATGCCTCCCCGGGAGTGGAAAGCTTGACAGGAACCACCGAACAAATCTCGGCAACTATCAATTCCGCAAGTTTGTCGGGCGCCATTACCGGCTACAGCGGGTTTCATACTATCGGGTGGATGAATGATGCCATTGAAGGTAACGGCTAACAGTTCCGATGATCCACAGTTGTGGCGAGAAGATTGGGCTTTGCCCAATCTTCTCGTTTATAGTGACGTTATATGGTGCAAGGAACACGATTAATAAACCAAGTTTACGAGCAGAAACATGGAGAGGTGACCAATGCGTATCCAAAGCGGAATCGTCGGGGCGTTGTTTAGTGGGGTACTGTTGGCGACGAGCGGTTGTGGCCTACTTTCGAAGGCGCCAGTTACACAAACGCCGCCTCGTGTAAAGCGGTCATCGATACTGGCATCTCACGGGTTGCGAAGTTGGCGGATTACGCTCGACCCGGATCTCAATTTTACGATTAATTATCGGGGCCGGTCTCCATTGTCTCACCCTATATATACCTTATATACGCGGCCCAAACCGACAGTGGTGTGGCATCAATTTTTCACGACGGGCCAAGGTGTCGTAAAGAGTCGTAAGTGGGGCAGTACCATCGCCGGTGGTGGGAATTTCGTCGGACAGGCAAAACTTGTCGTGACTTGGGCTACGGGGAACCAATCCCATAAAGGCTATGCTATCTATCGCATTCGTGCGTTGAAATAAGGCCAGCGGTTCCATGGCCCATAAATTAATAGCAGTAGACATGCCTTCCGCAGCTCCGCTGGCGGCTTTTCGTGCGCAAACATTTTGAGTGGAGTATACATCCTGATGTCCGAATTTCAATGGTGGGACGTGTCAGCTCCCGACCAGCCTTCGGATGGTCCGGTCTACGACACATACGTTCTGGCCCCCAAAGACTGGTCCGCGCATCAAGTGCGTGAGGCGCTGGCCGCCCGGGAAGACACGGAGTCGGCCGCCAACGCCGTGCGCTTGTTCGCGGTTTTGGAGCCCGCTGATCATTTGATCGTCGACGGGGCGCTGTACGTGAAGGTGCAGGGACAAGCCGACATCTTGGGCGAGCCGTCTCGGATTCCGGGAGTCCAGCGCATTATCGCCGCGACCGAGGCGTTGGGGCTGTATGATCGGGAAAACGACGAAAAGTAAGGAGGTGGATGCCGATGGCAGCAACTCTGGTTGAGCTGACTCACAAGCTCTTAAATTGTGTCGAATGCGGCACAGAACGATTGTGTCTAACGCGGCTTGGTCGCTTTAATGCTACGGTATTTTGTGACCAATGTCGCTGCGTAACGCAACATGAAGCGGGTATGAGCCCGTTTAATGCATGGCGCCTGTTCGACTAAGATGCAATGCGGCTGTCCCGGCGCGGAAAGGGGAAATCAGAATGGCACACGAGGATCGCTGTACCCCGTTCGCAGACGTGTTGGGCGACTTGATTATTGAGACGCCCACACCAGACGAATCCGAGCGGCATCCCTATAGCATTAAGAGCGGCGGACTCAAGACAAGGAAACCGTTCTGATGGACTTATCCATTTCTGATCATTCCTGACCAAATTTGGTGCCACCTTCCTGGTTCATCGCGTCGCGGCTTCTTAGGGTCTCAAGGACCGGTCGTCCACCGGAGGGCGCTCCCCAGGCTCGTCACCGAGCAGCGCTGCCGTTAGGCAGGCACGGGTTGGGAGCCCCCAACCGAACTCTCGGCCACTTTTTGCAAGTTGATCGCGGCGTTCCTATCTCGGTCATGATGTGTCTGACACTGCGGGCAGGTCCAGTCCCGCACGGATAGGGACATGTTCGCCACTTTGTGCCCGCACACGGAACAGCGTTTGCTACTGGGATACCAGCGGTTGACCACCACGACCGTTTTTCCGCGTTGGGCCGCTTTGTATTCCAATTGGCGGCGAAATTCCCCCCATCCCATGTCCGCAATAGCCCGCGCGAATTTGTGGTTCTTCAGCATCCCGTCCACATTGAGATCTTCGATAGCGATCACATCAAACCGTTCGACGAGCATCGTGGTCAGTTGATGCAAGGCATTCGCCCGGATGTTCGCTATCCGGGCATGGAGCCGGGCGATGCGCCGTTGCGTCTTGACCATGTTCTGGGACCACGGGATACGCAGGCCCTTCGGGATGGGTGTGTTTAGTCAACAGGAAATCCCCAATTTGGCCAAAAAAATTCCCCAGGGTGGTGGGGAATTTGTCCTTCCAGATT
>NZ_JABBVZ010000173.1 GCF_012933365.1 Sulfobacillus harzensis
GTGTAGGAAAATCGCAGCGTCCAATGCGTCAAACCCGCGCGCCGTGCGGGTTCGGATTAAATGAAAAGGCTCCTAGGCCCCCGTGGGAACAGGTCATCCCGTCCCGCGGCGGTGCAAACGGTGAGGCGGAATCGCGCTTCGCGATGTCCTAGCCTAAAGAACTGAAAGCTTGAGTTGGGATTTGTCGCGATGTGGTTTTTGCGGGAGCCAATGTGTCCGCAAGCTCGCTTCTCCGGACTCCTAGCCTGGATAGGGTGAAGATCTTGGGGCTCGTTCCGAACCCAACTAGGCGCGGATAACGTACAGCTGATTGTGCTGGCCACGGATGACCCTGTACAATCCATTCATGTAAGCTCCGGGCCGCGCAAACGGAGAATTAATCAATTTCCCACCCCAGCGGCTCCTTGAAGTCCTCCACGGTCAGGCTAAAGATTTCGTGGTCTTCCCACTGGCCCGCAATACACAGATACCGCGGGGCGCGACCTTCATAGGTGAATCCCAATTTTTTCACCACAGCCAGTGACGGGAGATTGTGCGGCATGATAGCAGCCTGGACCCGATGCAGACGGAGAATCTGAAAGGCAGCTTTCAGCATTCCCGACACCGCCTCGGTTGCGAATCCCTGTCCTTGAAAGCGGCTGTCAATCCAATACCCAAGGGTCGCGTTTTGCCACGCCCCTCGAACCACATTGGACAAGGCCACTCGGCCGATGATCCGCCCGTCCCATTCGACTGCCAAGGCATATCCCTGGTCATGTCCGGCCCGATCTCGATCTTGCGCGATGGCTTGCCGCTGCCCGTCCAGTGTAAAGAATGTTTCATTGCGAATGGGCATATAAGGGTGAAAGGCCGCCTGGTTGACCCGCTGAATTTCTAATAGAGCGGGCGCATCGGCCAGATTGAAGGGCCGCAGTCGAACCCGCGGCCCCCGAAGGGTGAATGCTTCACCACGCATGACACAATACCCCCATCGCTCATCCGTTGGTGGCCGGCGGGGCCGGCGGCACCCCGACCGGGTTCACGGTGACCAATGTCCCGTAGTGAACCTGGGCATAGATTTTCTGGGCCACGGAGGGCGGTACTTCCACGCACCCAAGGCTTTGAGGGAACCCATAGGACGCTCGCACGAAGCCGTGAACGGCATCCCCCCCTTTGAAATAGTTGATCCAGTATACGGGATCGGCATAAGGCACGCCGTTGGGGTTCTTGCCGCGCATAATCTGGAATTTCAACCGCTCGTAAACGGGGAAAGTGCCCAAATAGGTTGGCGTCGCGGGAATGCCGGTGTTGGCCAAGGTCTTCATCACCAGTTGGTTGTTAGACCAGAGTTCCAAGGTCTCGGGCTGGCTCTCGGTCACCGAGATGTAGGTGTACGGCCACGGACTCACCTTGTTTTGCAGCTGGTCCGCAAAAAGCGCCTTCCACACTTCGGGTCCCGCGATCCCATCAACCGGCAGATTGTTGGCCCGCTCAAATTGCATGATGGCACCCTTCGTGACCACCGACATGGCCCCGGGGGTCCACAACGCCTTTAATGCGCTGGGCAAATTATTGTACTTCCACTGAAACGATCCACTGGGCGGCGTGTAGATGGTGGCCATCAACGACGCCTCGGTGGCGGGGCTGGCTGCGGCTGGGGTCCAGGACACCGGCAAATAGCCTTGCTGGGCCAGCAATTGCTGAAGCCTGAGGACCGATCCGGGTGGCGTCGTCCACTTCAATGTCGTAGCGTGACCCAACACCGATCCCGCCCGCGACTCGGGACCCGCCACCCCACCAGGAATGGTGACAGCTACCAGTGCGCCGGGACCATAGCCATAGGAACTGGTCGGCGTAAAGGTAAATGTGCGGCTGTTCACGCGTTGCCAGGTTCCGCTTATCGTTGGCGACACCCGCCAGTTGGCCAAATGCGCGTGGGTGATGGTCTGGCTGAAGTGCACGGTTAACGGGCTGGTAGGCTGCACTTGGGTGGAGCCGGCCTCGGTCGCTTGAATGTAAGGAAGACTCTTCCACGTGATCTCAGCGCGTGGACCGGCGGACTCCCACGATCGGGCCGCAGCTGACACCTCAAGGATCCCCTGTTGGCCCGGGGCCGGCTTGGGCAAGGGCAGCGTTACGACGGACTCCGGTTGACGAAGAACCAGTCGATGCCACGTCCCCCCCGGCGTGCGGTACCGGACGCCTGTCACGGCCTCGTTGAACGGAATCTTCATGCCTCGCGCCAAGCCCCGCTGCACCGTGCGCACGGCCGGGTGCGGCAAGAACGGCGCCTTAACGGAAGCGATCGCGGAAGGGTGCTCCCAGGGAAGCCAACGGAGATATGCGGGACCAAGAATCTGGACTTCCACGTAGCCCGTTTGCCCCGCGGATATCCGACCGGTCGGCATCAAGGCGCCCCCGAACGGGGTCAACGCGTCCGTTTTGCCTTCATGATAGAAAATGGCACGGCCCACCCGGGGCTGAAGCCCCGTCAGGCGATACGAGATCAGACCAGCGCTGTTTTTCACAAAGGTAATGCCGGGCGACGCAAGCCATGCGGCGCCTGCCACGACGGCGGCTAGAGCCACAATCCCGAGCCCGATCACGGTGCGCGGACGATGTAATGTTATTCCTTGAAGCACGTCTCTTCGATGCGCATGAGCTGCCACGAGCTATCCTTCTTCCCAAATTACGGTTACTAAATAAACGCCGCAAGTTAGATCCATGTTGCACCATTAAACATAAAACCGACGAATTATTTGACGACATTGTTTGCGAAATTTCGCGAAGGGTTCCCACGTGGTCCCCGCTCAGTAAAGCGGTATAATGGATGGGCCTGCGCTTAGTCATGTTGAATGGTTTAGGAGGTCGAAGGGTTGAGTCATCGCCGTCAATGGGTTTTGGGCAGTATCGCCATTACCATTTGGTATGTTTGGGCCGCGATTCGGCTTATCCCCCCGCAACCGATGTTGGCGAATGCCATTCCGACCCACTGGTGGTCATGGGCGTATGCCCACTTGGCCTACACGGACATCTTCGCACTATACCACAACCACCAATTGTTCAATCATGCGCTGCCCTACATCCAAACCCCCATCGAGTACCCGGTGTTGATGGGGATCTTGATGTGGATTGCGGCGTGGGCAGGCTCAGCCTTGGGCTACTATCTCGTCACCGCCTTGTTCCTCTGGATGGCAGCGCTCTTGTTCTTCCGGTGGCTTGTTCAATGGTCCCCCAAAACGGCTTGGGGATTTAGCCTGACACCCATGCTGCTGACCTATGGTCTGCTCAACTGGGACGTAATTGGGCTCTGTCTTATGATGGGAGCCATCTGGCTTTTTGAGAGAGGCCGCTACAACGCCTCCGCGGTGACCTTTGCTGCGGCCGTGTTCTTTAAGTTTTTCCCCATCTTTTATCTCCCCTACATCGCGATTGCGCTCTGGCGGGACCATAAGCGAGACGTATTGGGACGAATGGTGGCCTGGTTTTTTGGGGTATCGGCCCTCATTAACCTGCCCTTTGCTGTCGCTAACCCGTCCAACTGGTCGCTGTTTTACAGGTTTAATGCCCAACGTCCCGTGTCCACCGATTTATGGAACAATGTTTGGATTCATCTGGCGTCCGTCCGGGCGGTCGACTTGATCTCGCTGCTCCTAGTGGTCGCCGTGTTTCTCATCTCGGCCCGCCACGTCTGGCGCGGAGGCTCTGTCTACCATGCCGCAGCCTTGCTGTTTGCCATTTTTCTTTTGGTTAACAAAGTCTTTTCCCCTCAATACATGCTGTGGCTCATGGGCTTTGGCATGATCGCCGAGTGGCCGCTCTGGACATTTGGTCTGCTCAGCGTGGGCGGCGTGGCAGACTACGTCAACTCCATGGCTATCTTGCACCTCTACAACGTGGGGGCGCGTTCGGCCAACTGGTATGCGGCCAACATCTATCCCCTAGGGCTTCTGCTCCGCTATCTGGTCATTGCGGCAAGTTCCGTGGGCGCAATTTTTAGCCGCCGCCAAGCCATCGAAGCTGACGTTCCGCAAACAAGCTCTCGAGGATCCGAGCTCCGATACTAAAGAATTTCCAGCAGAATGTGCAACCCCTGTCCGCTAAAACCGTTTGTTTTAGTAGCCTTAACTTGTTCATGGCGTCCGGTGCAGCGATGTGGGCCGAACGTTTAGCCCGGGCGGTCGGCATCAAAGTGAATAACCCGCAATCACGGGAGCATATTAACGGCGGGTGATGGATATGCGTCAAGTGAGCTTCTGGGCCCTTCTGGGAACGGGCGTCCTCGCATCCGTGCATGGTGTCCCGGGCCTATCTGGAGTGTCCCACGCGGTGAAAATATTGCATCTGCACCGCCTCTTGCGATGAAGGGGCTGTCCCAAAAGGGTCCAGATTCGGACCCGGAGGGGGCAGCCTCCTTCTTCTCGATTGACGCAAAAAACCGCA
>NZ_JABBVZ010000174.1 GCF_012933365.1 Sulfobacillus harzensis
CTATCGTAGTCATTTCGCTCTCCGTTATCGGTTTGCGTGAACGCCTGGCTCAAATCGCCGAGCCAGAGCAAGCGAAAATTATTCCGCTCACCGCAAGCGGGGCACATGATGTTTTGGGGATGGGTAGAATTTCCAATGATAGTGATCAGTCGATGTGTCATAAAACCTCCTTTGTTATAGGTACAATGCCGGGGCCTCGTCAGGCGCCATTCTCGCCGCGGGTCTCGGGCCGTTTGAGTTCTTCGGAATCGAAGGTCGCCTGACAGTGGTGGCACTGGACTTGGACCGTGACCGGGATGTCATCCGGTGTGAGGTGGGCTCCAAAGACGGTAAAGTCCGGACCGGCCGTAAACGTACACGCCACGACGGAAAACCCGGGGTTGTTGGTTTGGCATTTTGGGCAATCCGAACGGTAGGGTGGAGCGTCCACGTCGCACGGACGCCACTCGGCCAACCAGTCCGGATCCTCGATGAGGCGGCGCAAAATGGCGGGATGATCAGCCTCACGTAGGGGATTTAGCCCGTCCACGTCGAAATCGCGGATATCGAACTGGTTGCCCTGATCTTCCGTGCTGTGTGGATCAAGCGTGTACCAGTAGCTATTGATGATATCGGTGGCAATATCGTGCCGATACGTGTGATAGACGATGACGCCGTGGTGCACCAGCGCAACCGGGGGTGGAGTCCAAAATTCTTCGTAAGGCATGTCAACCTCCTTCATCGAATAGAAAGCAGGGATGGGCGATGAACCGGTTCTCGCTAATCTTCTGACGATGACGCAGCCTCGCGCTGGTCCCAGACCAGCCAGAGTAGGCGGAAGCCTTGATGTTCGCCGCACGAGGGACAGACGATATTGTGGGGATCGTTCGCGTCTCCCACGACGTGAATGAGGCTTAGCCTGGGGAACTCGTATACGTGCATCGTGCGACCACATCCGGTTCCAAGTGGTAGTCATGCACGGCGACCTGGCCGGCGCCATCAAAGCGCCAATCTTCGGGGAACAGCCCTTCTTGTAATTCCGTGTACGGCCACTCGAGGCGCAAGACCCCCTGGGCATCCGGTGCGGCGTCAAGGAGGTCTGTCAGAAAATCGCCGATCACGGCATCGTAGCGCAGGAAAATGACGATTGTCGAGTCTTTCACCGTCACGTGGCACTCGCGTTCCGGGTCGTGGGGCTCCACAGGAAAGCGACGTGCCAGCAGGGTCGCCAGATCGGCGGCTTTGGTTGTCGTGAGTTGGCCAGATAATATCCAGGCATACTCGAAGTCAAAGTCCATGGGATAAGACCACCTTTCTCGGGGGGCGCCCAGAATGTTCTTAGGATGACACTGTTTCGCGCTGGTCCCAGACCTCGACGCGTGGCAGCGCGCGCACTGTTGCTAACAGAGGGTGGTTGGGGTTGACCGCGAACTCGGCTTCCAACTGCTCACGCAGAGCCCGGCCTGCCTCCTCCACGGCTTCCCAATTCGGTTCCGGACCGGCCAAATCATAGGACCCCACCAACGCGCCAGTGTATCGCGCCTTATCCCGCCAGAATTTATGCGCTCCGCTCGGGCGGATGATTTGAACGGTATAGGTAATGGGCGTCTCGATACACCCGACCAGGACATGCAGCCGGTTGCGATCCGGGTCGATAAGATAGCCCCATTCCATGAACAGCCAATCAACCGTGTCGGGTGTGATGGCGGAATCCTCCGGATTGTCCGCGTCGTGCTCGTGGTACTGCGCCTCGGGATCGGGATAACCCGTCCGGCGGCGATTTTCGATGAGGGGCCACTGTTCGGCAGCCAGTTCGAGCGCCCAGCCCGGCGAAACAGAATAGAGCAACTGTAATTGGGCCGCATACGCGTCCGGAGTTGTAGCCGTGGTCTCGCGGACAAACAGCGTACCCGAAATCGAATGCGGTTGTCCCGTGATTTTCCCGCAATACTCGCACCGTCCGCCACTGGCGACTTGTCGCCAGTCGGTATAGCCCAACAACAGCGTGGCAAAACCGTGGACATGCCGATCCGCATGCAAAAACCGTTGCACGGTCGCCCATACCTCAGCCCCGAGATCCGTGGGATACGAATCGCAGTGATTGTAGCGGCCATTAAAGTGTTCGGCGGTGCCGATCCCGACAAACCCGAGCGTGGACATGAGAAAACCTCCTTCGATGACGAAGATGCCGAAAAATAAGCGGCGCGGGACGCGCGGCCATCCGGCGCCGTTCCCCAAGTAAAACGCCGCCCAGTGGCGGCATCGGTGACGGGACGGCCCTATCCTTTGGGGGTACTCCCGCCGTCCCGTGACGTGAACAGGGTGCATCCAACACCCGAAGATTATCCCAGACCGATGCGGGTGATGGCCCCGGCCACATCCCAATGCGCGACCGAGACGAAGCGTTCGTAGAATGCAGCCGCCGTCATCGCCAACGTCGGCGAATCCGCCGTGGCCTCGAAGTCGACGAGCTCATGCCAGACGTGATCGTCAGCCGTCAACGGGTAGCCTTTTTCGACCCAGACGGCTTGCAACTCTGGCAGACCGACGTCGCCGGGAATAAACCATTGGCCGTCATCGCAGGCGTGGCGAATGTCGGCGATTTGCTCATCGCTGAGCGCGCCGGCCAACACGACCTCCCCACCCTGCTTGTTGTTCGCGCCGTCGCGATAGAGATAGGCAATGCGGGTGTTCATGATAAACTGGCCCTCCTTGGAAGCACGGATTTGGATCGGGAGCGGTCGGGGTGCTTAGAGCCGAATGGCATCCATTGAAAAGGTGCGTCCGCAGGCATCACAGCGCACTTCCTCATCCTCTGTCTGCATCGTTTGGGCATCGGCAAAGGCAAACCCGTCGTGTGCGATGGAAATACCCATTGCCTGAAAGGTTCCGCCGACGACAGAGAGCTGGTCATCGACGCCGCAAAACGGGCAGCTGGTGGTAAACGTGGTGTAATCGCCCGGCTCCACGACCACATCTAGTCCCCGCAGATAGTTCTCAGGGGAGCCAAATTTGGCCGCATCAGGGTCCGACCACCACCCATCGACCCAGTCGCGCAGGACCGCCGCCAAGGAGGGGCCATGCTCCGGCAAAAGAGCCAGCACCGTCTCGCCGGTCTGGTGGTGATCCCGCACAAACACCTGCACCTGGGCGCCATGCGCGTCGCGCAGCGCGCTCATCAAGCGATCAGCGAGATTGTCGTCGTTGCACACGACGATCGTGGGTTCGTTCATTAAAATCCCTCCTTGTTTGCCGCGTCATCCGAGTAGAATTGGATAATGTTGCCCCCATTTACGCCGCCTAGAGAAGCGGCGTATGACTCGTTTTAGCTAGCGGATGGATGTGAATGCTTTACCACTAAAGTGCCGTGCCGTCCCAGCGGTGGAAATGCTGCGGCTCCTCATCGGAATCGTTGTAGGTGCGGAGTGCAAACGTCCGCTCCTCGACATGCCATTCCACGACCGCCGCCAACTGATCCTCGATGAAGACCGCAAAACCCGGATAGTCATCGAAATCGCTGGCGTTGGCGGCCACGGTGAGCGTGCCGCCCGGGGTTCGGAGTTCCGTGAGGTCCACGTCCCGCCGAATACTCAACAACGGCCGCGAGTCGTTGCCGCCGGTCCGACACACGTCGGTCACTACGACGCTCACGGTTCGGCCGGTCGGGGCACCCATGTCATCCACTTCCTCATAGCGAATCCGATCGCCCACCGCGAATTGGATCCCGTGCTGTTCAATGATGGTGGCCGTCCGGCGGCCTTGGTCAATCGGCTCAAATTGGTCGGTGGCGCACGCTATGACCATGTCGAACCTCCTTTGTTGTCGAGAATCAACCCGGCGTTGCCGCGAAGGTGAAGAAGCAGGCGTTTGTCGGTAGTTACCCCGACCGGGTCGAACCGGATGCCCAATAAGGTTGCCTCGCCCGTCGCTTGCACGGAGAGCCAATCCAAGAAGCCGTCGACCCCGCGGCGTCGCACCATCTCATAGACGTCGTGCAAGGACACCGCAAGCACGACGTCGAGGCGCTTGTAGCGGTCTACGCTGGCCCGGAGCTCATCCGGGGTCAAAGGGGAATCGAGGACGTCGCGGTGAGCAAATTCGGGAAGCAACACGCAATCGCTGCGGTCCATGAGATGATCCACCTCCTCTTAATGCATCGGACGTGCCGTCCGCTGGAGGCGGACGGTTCCGCACGGAGACCATGGCGCAGGAGCGGGCGGGCCGTGGCCTTGGGAGCGGAATTAGGGGAGGCTGTGGCCGCGAGAGAGCGGCGGAAGCTGGTGGGGGGCAGTGCGGAAGGAGATAAGAAAATCGTCTCAGAGCCGTGATTTTCTTACACACCCCACCCCGCTCGCGCAGACGCTCGGCATGTGCTATGATGCCCCTAATTAAAGGGGGTGCCCTCGGTGTCTCGCTCCGACGATGCCGTAATT
>NZ_JABBVZ010000175.1 GCF_012933365.1 Sulfobacillus harzensis
TGAGGGTCGAGTTAACGGGCTACTCTACATGCGGAGCGACGGCATCGCGGACCGACTACGCACACAAGCTGCTAGCAGTTGTGGGCATGATTGTGCCAAATAGCCCCCCACATGGTTAACAGGGTGGTCTGACGAAGCCGCTCAAGAGGAGATGGCCCGCTTTTCGAGACTGTGATCCGCCTGGCGCGTGGAAAAATCGGGGCCGAATTCGGGGTCGACATGCAATCGCAATTGTCGGTCGGCCATATTCGGCGTATGTCTCAGTTCCGCCGCGGCCTTTCGTACCCGCTCAGCAATTTCCGGTTTGACCGTGGACGTGCCATTAAGCACCCGAGATACGGTGCTAATCGAGACATTGCAATGACGAGCCACATCACGAAGCGTCATCACGCCACCCCCAGACAACGTTTTCTGGAATCAATGTCTCACTGCTGTCTCAGGAATGCAATGGCCAAGAATGCCCATCGCGATCAAGCGATACTGACTTTCAAAGACATCGCGTGAAAGTCCCCTGGCATGAGGATTTTAGGAACGGGGAGGAGAAGGACAAAACGTTTCGTGGGAGGTCCAGGAATAACCTGGGCCTCCGCTCATTTGATAAAGAGGTGGACCAAGCGACCTACGAGACCGGTCGCCAGCATGGCCAATCCGCCACCTAACACCAACCGCAGTGTGGGACGGCCAAGCGGGGTGCCCGCAAGGCGTGCGCTCATGATGCCCGAGACCAGCAGCCCCATCAGGGTGACCACCACGATCGCCACCACCCGCGTGAATGAACCCGATACCAGGAGGCCTAGAAAGGGAATGATTCCCCCCAACAAGAAACTGACCGCCGACGCGCCCGCCGCCTGCCAGGGGCGGGCGGCCGTTTCCATTTGTTGGCCAATTTCATCTCGCAGGTGAGCTTCCAGGGGGTCGACCGCGTGTAGAGCCTCAGCCACTTGCTGGGCCAATGCACGCGGGAGCCCCCGGGCTCGATAGAGCGCCGCCAGTTCTTCGAGTTCCCCTTCCGGATCCTCGGCCAATTCCGCTTCTTCTCGTGCCCGGTCAGCGGCTTCCACATCCCGTTGAGCGCTCACCGAGACATATTCCCCGGCCGCCATCGACATGGCACCGGCCACCAAGCCGGCGATGCCGCCGGCGAGCACCAGTCCCGCCGGCGCCCCACTAGCGGAGACACCGATGACAATGCTCGATACCGACACTAACCCATCATCGGCCCCGAGCACGGCAGCGCGAAGCCATCCCGAACGGCCCGCCAAATGCCCCTCATAGTGCCGCCCATGACCCGCCTGTTGCCGATTCGAATCCATTACCCGGCCTCCTCCGAGGGGTATCCGCGGGCTCCTTGGTGCGGTCATCCTCTAACCGGCACCCCTGATCCCTATCATAGTTGAAGGATATCCACCCAGCATAACTTTTCGCGAAACACGGTGCTGGAGATTCCATCCAGCCTGAGCCGGACCGCTATCAAAAGATGCTCGCCTGATCTTGTTCATCGCTTACCATCAAAGACGTTCGACGAGCGAGCGTGATAACCGATACCCGGAAGATTTCAGTCCTTTCTATCCCATCCCCCGACACAAAGTTTCTTAGGATTCGACAACCGTTCCCCATGCGCCCATGTTGGCCGCGCCACCATGCTATTGGAATTAATTTCTAGCATAGGACAACTAACCTTTGAGCCTACGTGTAACAGCTAGGCTAATTCGTCCGGAATCTGACGGTATTGGATGTCTGGGAGTTGACGCCGGACCTTGACCAAAGGCTCGGGAGGTACTCCCCGGGGCCGTACGGCCCCGAGAATGTCCCTCACAGCCGTCAGGCCAATTCCCCCTTGATGACCCGCGTCACAATGTTCTCGTCAACCAGGCGGTGGTTGTTTTGGGCCGCATACAGCAGACTGTGGGTGCACGCTTTGTTGATGAGGCGTGCGGTGCCGCCGGAGTAATGGAAAATGGCATCGATCGCGGGATCGGCAAAAAGGGCATGGTCCACGCCGGCATAGCGAAGGTGCGCGTCAATATATCCCGCGACCTCGGCGCGATCCCAATGGCCCAGTTTGCACTGCAGATCGATGCGTTGCCGAATGGCAGCATAGGCTTGGAGGCTGAGGCGATCCCACAGTTCGGTTTGGCCCACCAGGATTAAGGCCAGCGGACTCTGCGAGTCCATCTGGACATTAAGCAAGAACCGGACCTCCTCCAACATCTCGCGGTCTAATAAATGCGCTTCATCGACGACGACCACGGGATGCAGACCATGGACGCCGCGGAGGATTTCAATTTCCCGATGGAGTTGGCGCTTGGCATCCCCGCGATAGAACTTCGCTTCATACCCCAGTTGTTCTAACAAGCCTTTGTAAAAATGACGGGGCGTCAGCTTGGAATCGGCAACATACAGCACTTTATACGTGGCGCTGTCGAGCGTCGCCGTGAGGCGACGGATGGTGGTGCTCTTGCCCACCCCACAATCTCCGGTGACGACGGCAAACCATTGCCGTTGGGCGGCATAGACGAGCCGTCCCAAGACTTCTGCTCCGGCCGGCGACTGGTAACAGGTCTCCGGCGGCACGTCCCGGGTGAACGGGGTCGCGGTCATGTTGAAAAACTGCTCAAACATGGGACGTGCCCCCTTCGTCAGCCCAATTGCGATATGACACGGCCGGTGTGGGCTCCCCGTCTTCCCGTTGGCTACGCTCCTCGGCGGCGCGCAAGACCCGAGACTGGGTGGCGGGGGTCGGTCCCAAATGATCGGGTAAGGCGGGCCGCCGGCCCGCGTGTTCTCCGATGACTAGCGGATGGACCGTCCAGGGCGTATGCCCCGCGACTTCGATGGTAAGGTCTTCGGGACTTTGCGGATCATAGACGACATCGACGGTCTGCCCGAGCCACGCCAATCCCACCTCGTATTTTTGTCCCAGAAAGCTGATGCAGCCCGCTTTGTCCACCTTCCGGGTGTCGACCCGGCGAAAGGCGGCAGCCAGGTCGTCGACCGATACCCAGCGTAAGGGCTCTGGATCGGCGCGGAAGGCCGCTTCAGGACTCGGATGGTCGGGTACAGCACTATGGACTCGCGTTTGGTAGCACTCCGTGAGCCAGGCCTGAAAGAGCTCATTCAGACGCTGCAAGGTCTGCGGGCGTTCTAAGGCCGCTTCGGCCAAGAAATCGTCCACCACGCGGTTGAACCGCTCGACCTTGCCTTTCTTATGTGAAGCTTCTCATAACAAAGGTTATGGCAAGCTGCGCGTTATGGAAAGTAAAACGCTCGGACCCGCTTGGCACGGAGTTCCTGCGGGTCCGGAGCTTGGCATAACGAGATCGCGACTTAATGGCCCAGTGATTTCAGCCACACGAGGAGTTCGGTGTTGCCCTGCCACGGTGGCATGGTGACCGAGGCCTCGGTCGGGTAAGCCGCTTCCAAAGCGCGCCGCTTCATCTCACTGTCGGCGCGCGCATACACTTCCGTGGTACTGATGCTGACATGGCCCAACAAATCCCGGATGTACACCAAGTTCACGCCCGCTTGCAACAGATGCATGGCCTTGCTGTGCCGGAAAACATGGGGCGACACCGTGACCGGGATTCCCTCCGGATGCTGAGCCCGAGCTTGATCCACGTACTTCTTGACAACAAAGGTAATGCCCGCGCGCGTGAGCTTCTCCCCGGAGCGGTTCGGAAACAGCGGATGAGGCCCTCGCGCGGGATCGTCCAACCCTGCTTCCGCCAGATATTGTCCGAGCAAGGCTGCGGTGGCGGTCATTAAGGGAACGATCCGCGATTTGCGGCCTTTGCCCGTGAGCTGAATCGTGGCCGGTGGCGCCAATCGAACGTCGTGGGCACGCAAGTCGGCCAGTTCTTGCACCCGCGCCCCGGTATCATACAGCACGCTGAGCAGCACCAAGTCGCGGCGACCCGCCCGGGTCGCTGGATTCGGCATAGCGAGGACGGCACGAACGCCGTCCAAGGTGAAATAGCTCATCACCGCCTGCGGTTGGCGTTTTCGGGGCATCGCCAGGATTTGTTGCCACTGATGCAGCCGCTCCGGGACGGCTGTTTCCATGTAGCGGACAAACGCATGGAGTGCCGCCATCCGCTGGTTCCGGGTGGCCACAGAAGAGTGCCGCGCCGCTTCCAACCATCCGAGAAACGTCTCAATTCGGTCGACGGTCACCATGTCCAAGACCAGCTTCTCCGGAACAATGTGATCGACCGCTGCACAGAATTGCAGAAACAGCGCGAAGGTATCCCGGTACGATTGCACGGTGAGGGGACTGGCCCCGCGTCGGGCTGGGAGATATTGGCCCAAATACCGACTGAGGTGATACGCAAAATCGGTAGAGTAGGAGGCCCCTTGCGGGGCCGTCCCCTCATCGAACCGGACTTGTGGTTTTCCCACATCCGGCTCTCCG
>NZ_JABBVZ010000176.1 GCF_012933365.1 Sulfobacillus harzensis
TGACCACCGCTACATGTGTTGTAGTTGCGTCAGTTCAGGCCCTAAATACGGTACAACAAATCTTTTTTCAAGGGAGACAGACAACGATGAGTACAGCCATCATAAACATTGGGGACAGCCACAACGGCAACCAAGCCGGGACGCCGATTGTTGGCGACGCCATCATTGCCAACGACGGCATCATCGCCTGGATCGGGCCATCGAGCGATGTGCATCCGGACGAGCATGACATCGTCATTGACGCGCGGGGCATCACTGCCGTTCCCGGATTCATCGACTCGCACTTTCACAGCACATTTGGCGACTACACGCCGCGGCAGCAGACGGTGGGATTCATTGAGAGTTATCTGCATGGCGGCACCACGCGCACGATTTCTGCCAGTGAAGTGCACGTGCCCGGCCGGCCCCGCGACGTGATTGGTGTGAAAGCCCTCGCGATTGCTGCCGAACGCAGTTTTCGGGACTACCGTCCGGGCGGGGTGACAGTACATGCGGGCTCGGTCGTGCTCGAGCCCGGTCTGACGGCGGAGGATTTCCGTGAGCTGAGGGAGGCCGGGGTGTGGCTGGCCAAGGCGGGGTTTGGAGCATTCGCGTCACCTCGCGACTACGTGCCGGTGGTGCAGGCGGCGCGGCAGGCCGGGTTGGTCGTCATGTTCCATAGCGGCGGAGGATCGATTCCGGGAAGCCAGGAGAAGATTAGTGTCGACGTGCTGCTTGAGGCTAATCCCAATGTGGCTGGCCATATTAATGGTGGGCCTACGGCGTTAAGCGCCGAGGAAAACAGCCGGATTGTGAGCGACGGCACCGACATCGCACTTCAACTGGTTCAAGCCGGAAATCTTCGGTCGGCCATCCACATCGCGGAGTTGGCGCTCAAGGCGGATGCATTCCCCCGCGTAATGATTGCGACCGATACGCCGACAGGAACCGGCGTCATCCCGCTGGGAATGCTGCGGTCGATGGCGGAGCTCGTCTCCTTGGGGCCCCTGACGCCGCGACAGGCAATTGCCAGTTCTACCGGAAACGTGGCCGACGTCTATGGCCTATCCGCTGGACGACTAGCGGTTGGGGCACCAGCGGACATTTTGCTTTTGGATGCACCGCTGGGATCAACGCAGCCTGACGCTCTCACTGCGCTGGAGTTCGGGGATATTCCGGCCGTCGCGGCGGCGATAACCCAAGGCGAGCTGCGGTTTACCAAGAGCCGCAACACGCCCCCCGCCAAGCGACCCGTCAAGGCGCGAATCAATCGGGTTCTCCAACAGTGAGAGGAGGGTACGCATGAAGTGGTGGGCAGAACTGTTTCCGGAACCTGAACGGCGGGCTTATGCCCAAATGGCAAAAGGGTTCAAGTTCTTTTCGGGGACGCGTCCCGCGCTGTTGGTCGTCGATGTCGTCAAGGCTTTTGTGGGCGTGCCGGACCTTTCGCTGGAAGAGGCGAGCCATGAGTGGGTGACCGCGTGCGGTCCCGCGGCTTGGGAGGCATTACCCCGAATCAAGACACTACTTGACGACTTCCGGTCCAACAACCTTCCAATTTGCTTTACGACCGGTCAGCCGGGCGCGGCCGCCAAGTTCGGCGGCACCAACAAGGCAGAGCTGAGTGCCATGGGATCGCCGATGGACCGTCCCGGGGCTCAGGAGATTCCTGATTTGATCCGGCCCCAGGACGGCGAGTGGGTGCTCGACAAGCCCAAAGCCAGCGCATTTTTCGCGACGCCGCTGGTGGCATGGCTGCATCATCACGCGGTGGATAGTGTAGTCATTGTCGGATGCACCACGTCGGGCTGTGTGCGCGCCACCTGTGTCGACGCCATGTCGTGGGGTTATCCCACGGCGGTCATCGAGGATGCGTGTTTTGACCGGTCTAGACTGTCTCACGGGGTGAGCCTGTTCGAAATGCACACCAAGTATGCTGACGTGATGACGGTGGAGGAGTTCGAGCAGGACCACAGCCCGGGTTCTCTCGCTCAATAATTTACTGCGATACGTTTGGAGGATGAGCCTTGGAATTGTTTGACGTCACCATCATCGGAGGAGGTCCGGTGGGGCTGTTTGCGGCCACGATGGCGCGGCTCCATGGGATCAAGACATTATTGATTGAGAGCTTGAACAACTTGGGTGGGCAGCTGTACACTCTCTATCCCGAAAAGCCCATCTATGACGTCGCAGGCTTTTACGGTGTAACAGGCAAGGACTTGGCGCTCTCCTTGATTGAGCAGGCAGAGCACTTTTCCCCAACGATTGTCACCGGGGAATCGGTCGTCCGGGTATCCCAAACGGACGGGGCGATTTATGAGGTGGTAACGGACGTCCAAACATACCGCACCCGGGCCCTGCTGTTGACGGTGGGTATTGGCGCATTTGTGCCTCGGAAGCTTCCGGCTGAAGGAGCCGCGTCATGGGAGAATCATGGAGTGTATTATCTCATGCCGCCACTCGATCACTTCAAGGATCGCAAGGTGCTGGTGGTGGGCGGCGGGGACACGGCGCTGGACTGGACCCTGGCCATTGCTCCCTGGGCGTCCCAGGTCACCTTGATGCACCGGCGCGACCACTTTCGAGGTCAGGAAGAAAGTCTGCGGCTCATTCGGGAGTCACCCAACGTGGAGACTAAGACCCCTTTCGAGCTGATCCGAGTTGTGGGAGACCGCCGCCTCGACACGGTGGTAGTGAAGAAAGTCGGCAGCGACAGCGAAGAGAGCTGGTCAATCGATGATGTGGTGAGCGGCCTCGGGTTCCTGCCGTCGTTGGGCCCAGTGAAACGCTGGGGGCTTACGATGGATGGAAACACCATCACGGTTGACCCTGCATCCATGGCGACCAATCTACCGGGCGTCTATGCGGCAGGCGACGTGGCGCAATATCCGGGCAAGGTCAAGCTCATCGCTACGGGATTTGGCGAGATTGGCATTGCCATCGCCCAAATTCGCACCTATCTCGATCCGTCTAAGCACGGGCTGCCGCACAGCACCAACCTGAAGAGCGTGGCCAAGGTCTAAAGAACATGTGTAAGCTGCCACCAGTCCCACGGGCTGGGCGGCAGTGGCTTTGGTTTTAAATGAGTGATGGGGGCATGACGAGATTGTTTCGGTACCGGTTAGAACCGTGACTGATATCGGACCCCAGGGGCTTGTCAGGACGAATCAGTATGCCTATGTGGATTAGCGACGAAATCTACTCTAGGTCGGCGTCGTGATGGTCGCGCGTCTGCGCCTTGCTTTTGCCCCGAGCTCCACCGCCCTAGCCAAGTTGGTTGTGCAGGGGTGGGGCACCCACATTGCGACGGCGTCACTCCAGGACGCGGGAACAGGGCACCAACGGGTGCGCGTCGCTGGGAACCTCCTATGGCCGACCCAGCTTCTTCCTCCCCATCATCCCGTGCGGCTAGAGGTCACGGTGTCCGGATTTCTCGATTGGCGCGTGCGTCGCGTCATCACGGTGACCACGCCGGCAAGCCCCCAAGTCGTGGCGGATCGTGTGCGCGTGAATGTTGGGAAGCGACCGACGGCTCGGTTTAGCAGCGCTGTTGCGCAAGTCCGATTTGCGGCGACGGACCACGTCAAGACCGCCGATGGCCATCACGTGGCGATTGGGCCGGTGGTTGAGGTCCCAAACCAACAGGGCTCTATCACGGTCCAGGTGCGTGCCCGGGCATGGGAAACCTGGGGCTCAGATCAGACACTACACTGGGCATCGGTACCCTGGCTGACGGCGACAGCAGTCCAGGTTACGAAAGGCCATGCCAACTTGTCGACGGCACCCATCGACGTCACTTTTTCCGCGCCCGTGCGCCGTTCCGGGTTGGCGCAGTGGTCCATGGCCCCGACGGTGGCGGGGCATTGGCATCAGGTCACGGACCGCACCTGGCAATTTCAGCCAACGAGCCACGGATGGGCGCCGGATACGACCCTCGTGCTTCATCTTCCGGAGGGGAAGCATGGTCTGGTCGCCCGGGATGGCGCTCAGTTGGCGCGGGCGTCTCAAACCTTGACCGTGCAACTCCCCGAGGGCACGACCCTCCGGTTGCAGCAATGGCTGGCCGAGCTCGGGTACTTGCCCGTGCGATGGACGTCGGCGGCGGGTGCGCATACGTCCCCAGGGTGGGACTCCGTGTACCAACCGCCGACAGGCCAATTTACGTGGCGCTATCCGGCGGTCCCGACGGCGCTGAAATCCCTCTGGAATCCGAGGTACTGGACCGCTATGACCCAAGCCGCGGTGATTGCCTTTCAACACCAGCAGCA
>NZ_JABBVZ010000177.1 GCF_012933365.1 Sulfobacillus harzensis
TGATCTCTTGCACCCGCGCTTCCAGTTAATTACTGGCAAATCCCCAGCTTATCCGGATTAAATACCGAGAGACTATTAAGGCCTTGAATGTGCGCTATATCCATGGGTTTCCCCTCTCTCCCCTCTGTCACGATTAACCATCATGGTTGACTTGGTGTCTGTGACATCCATCACCGGACTTACCGGAGCGTCAGTGTGACCAGGGTCACAATGGACTGAGTCGGTATCCTCTAAAGTTAACATGCAACAATTTTTGTCATCTATGAGGAGGCAACATGGTGGCCACAGTCTCTGAAAAAAATCCGGTCAGTGCTCCGAATACCGACCAGCAGATCACGCTCCGCATTATGCGAGGCGATGTTAAGGGCCAGCAGGAGGCCAGCGAATTTCATGTCCCGTACGCGCCCGGCATGGTGGTCTTAGACGCCATCCGCTGGGTTCAAGAACATGAGGCGCCGGACCTCGCCGTTCGGTGGAACTGCAAGGCCGCTCATTGTGGATCCTGCGGAGCGGAAGTCAACGGCCGTCCGCGTCTCTTGTGCAAGACGCGCGTTGATGAATTTCAAAGCCAGCCTTTCACGGTCGCCCCCATGAAGGCGTTTCCCCTCATCAAGGATTTGGTGACCGACGTCTCGTGGAATTATGAAGTGGCGAAAACCATTCCCCCGTTTAAGCCCGCGCATCCCGCGCCGTTTATCATGCAACAAGAAGACATTGAGCGGGTCAAAGAGTTCCATAAGTGCATTGAGTGCTTTCTCTGTCAGGACACGTGTCATGTTCTCCGTGAACACCAGCAGTTTGGCAAATATTATGGTCCCCGTTTCATGACCCTCATCGCCTCATACGAAATGCATCCCATGGACGTCGGCGACCGTCTTGACCTGTTGCATGGAGACGCTGGCGTGGGTATGTGCAATGTGACGGGTTGTTGCACGGAGGTGTGTCCGCAAGGAATTCACATTACGGCAAATGCCATTATCCCGTTGAAGGAGCGGGTGGCGGACCGCTATTACGACCCGCTCAAGAAGTGGCTGTATAATCGCAAGAAAAAGCGCGAACACGCGTCGGGCGAAACCCTGTCCAAGGATGTGTAAGGATGTCTTTAATGATTACCGGGTTAATCGAACGCCCCATCGAAGTTCCCCCGCGGGGCGGCCTTTTGTCCCGCATTGACCGTGTGGAAGACTTCCGCTGTCTGGAAGGATGGGTACGGCCCAACCAAGCGTGGTCGGGCTTTCGGCTTGGCGAGCTGATTCATCTTGCCAGGCCGCTTTCAAACGCCCGCTTTGTTGAGGTGGCGTGCGGAGACTTCGTCGCTGTCTTGCCATTGAGCGACCTTGAACATTCAGAAGTCCTGTTGGCCGATACCCAAAACGGTCTCAAGCTAACGGCAAGCACCGGGGGACCTTGGCGCTTTCAAGAACGTCGATCGGCTAACGGTGGTGGCCGACGATCACGGAGAAACCGCCCGTATGCGAGCGTTGGCGCGCATCAACGGATCACCCATCGCTAAGCGGTTTTAAGTCTGACGGCGCCGAAAGAACGCCAGCAGCGCCACAAGAATCCACGCCCCCACCAAGCCGGTGTAGCGGATGAAAGCCGTGAATCCGCGCCATTGTCGTGGTAGCCGTGGCGTACATGCCAAGAGGGAAGACAATGCTCCATTGCGAGGGATGATATACAATCGGCTCATGCCCATGCCCATATTTCCAGATGCCGAGAATCACCAGCAGCGGAATCCACCAGGTCCCCCAAGCCCACAACATCAGCGTCACACCCGCTAGGAATGGCCGCAGCGTAAGGAGTATGGGCGCGTGGGCGTGAATGGCGAGCAACCGGGAGCTGGCCAAAACCGTGATTGCCGTCGCGCCCATGTTAATCCAATAGGGCGGCTGAAGATCATCAAAACTCACCGATTGGAAGAAAAGTCGGTTCATGATGAGTCCAATGAAGATAACATAGAGCATAAACCCCATCGCCCAAAAGGTCGCCGAAATCAGAAACAACACGGTGGCTCGATGCGGATCGACATCAACCATGGCGGCAAAGTAGGTGGCGATGGATTCTTCGGCCACGATGGCGATAAGCCATCCCCCATTAACGTCGGTCTTTTTGACGGCCGGTCCTGCAATCAGGATCGTCATCACGGTATAAAACAATACCGCCCATGAAATGACGCCGACAGTCCCCAATATTTTGGCAGCCCATATCCAATGCTGAAACAAAAAGCGGACGGCCAACACATTGGACCCGGCCACAATGGTGAAAAAACCGAACGTAGTAGCCGGATTGGTCAAATCCCGCCAGATTTTTTGAGGAACACTCAGAGCCCGTTCCAGGTAGACAAACCACAATAAGATATATAATCCCACGCCAATCGCCATCAAGATGTCAGACAGCCATAAATGGTGATAGATAAAGAGTGCTGTCGAAACAATGCCCGTCGCCATGACGGCCGCAAAATAGCCTGTATAAAATGGTCGATCATGTTGGCTCACGCGAAATCTATCCCTCCCCGTACCTAGGCTGTGTCCTCATGCCCCGCCGTGCCGTTGCCGAAAATTGTCCAGCCATAACCAAAAGGCAAAGTCGCTCCGCATCCCGCGCCAGACTGCCCCACCGTGCCGCAGATCGGATTCGGATACCACGGGCCTGTCGCTTATTCGCGCCCAGGCGCGGCGCAGCGCCACATCGCCAGCCGGCAAGACATCTGGGTGCCCGAACACCCGAAGGAGACAATATTCGGCCGTCCAGGGGCCAATGCCTTTCATCTTTATCAGGACCTCATAGGCTTCCTGACTAGGCATCGCAGACAGTCGAGACCAATCCCATTTTCCGTCGTCGATGGCTCGCGCCACGGCAATGAGAGTCTCGGCCTTTTGCCGACTCAGTTTTAGCGTGCGAAGATCGTCGACGTGAACCCTGCTTAAGACCGATGCACTCGGAAATACGGCGCAATTGGCGCCGGCTTCCGGGATCATCGTTCCATAGCGCGCGGCGACCGCATTTTTTAACTGGGCAGCAAACCCCACCGTGATTTGCTGCCCTAAAATAGCCCAGGCGACACCCTCGAACGGATCCGCAAACACGACCGGACGAATGCCGCCATACTGGTCAAATAGCCGGCGATGCACGGCAGGAAGACCCTCAAGACGGATCCCATCCGGCAAGGGCGCGGCATCTTGCCGCATCACCCGGCGGCCCACCTCAACATCGCCCTGAACCCTTACCCCCTGATTCTCGGGATCCTTGGTGAGCCGGAGGACAGCGGGCGCCTCGCGCCGGCGATACCACCAGGTCACACCCTCGGGCTGCACGATTGTGGCGTAGGCCGGAAAACGGGCGATAAACCGGAGTTGTTCTCCGTACCGGTGATCACGACTTTCCGCCAGAAAGTCCTCATCGGCTCCGGAGTTAGTTCCGGTGATCATGACCTATTTCCCGTAAAAAGTCGCGCAAAATGGGCAGATGACTCCACTCAGTTTCCTTCGTGGCGGTTAACAGCATCAGGGGTTGGGTTTCTGCTCGGCGCACCAATTGATTAAGCGGTTCCTGGTGTTCACGTGCGGTCAGTTCCTGCCAATAACGGTCCCGAAACACCGGAAAACGTTCTGGATTATGCCCGTACCACTGTCGCAATTCCGTACTCGGCGCAGCATCTTTAATCCATTCATCCCACGGAGCACGCACTTTGGCGATTCCACGAGGCCATAACCGATCCACCAGCACACGAAATACCAGTGGCGATGGCGACGTATCCCAAATGCGCCCTATCGTGATCTCATGCATGCTCATATCCCCCCAAAACTGCAGTGTGGTGGTCTTTGTCCATCATTTCCCAGACATCGCCTGCAATCAAGCCCTGAATTGTCGATCGAGGCATCCCTGTTATTGTCATGCAGACGATTCAGTAGCTTTGTGACCACCATCACCAACGACATTAGGGTTCCGATCGGAAGCGAACCCGGGAACGGTAGGGGATTGGAGCACGGCGCAAATAAGCTAAGGGCACGGATATAACGTGAACCAAACGCGTGAACGGAAACACCATCCAAAAGACGAAACTCAAGACAATGTGTATTTTGAACGCGGTCGGGATGCCCGCCATCAAATAAGCGTCCTGTAGAGATGTGATTTCGGCGGACTTTGACAGTTGAGGAAAAAATCCCCCCGTTGGTACGGTTGTGG
>NZ_JABBVZ010000178.1 GCF_012933365.1 Sulfobacillus harzensis
AAGTTTTTATTTCGCCATCCGGGTCGCGAAGTCCTTTTTGCGCCGGATGTTCGGGACTATTCACACAAGCTGCTAGTCGGAAGACCAGATTTTTGTCCCACGATCCCCATCGACATAGCCACGAGTAGCAGAATGATGACTCCCAAGGACAACGCGAAGAACGCATCGAGCGGGCTCATGGTGGCTCCGAGCGTGGAACCCACTAACAGTTGAGCCAATGTGGCAAATTGACCAAACCGCATGACCGTCAATGGGACCCATCCGATCTTGCGTTCTTGGGGAAGCACTTCTAACGGGAAGTCATCCGATTGCATGAATGCGTCACTCCCGGCGGTGAGGATGAGCGAGAATGAACGGGTCGGGAGTTCATAAAGACCCTATTGCATTATATCGGATTCAGTACAGGGTATCCCGCATCGGGGCGCATCGCTCTTTGACGCACTTGGGGGAACCACCGCGGTCCTTTGGCAACTGCAAACGACGAGGCACACCGACTGCTCAAGACTTCAGCCGGCTTGATTTCCCAGCCAACGCCTAAGAACACCACGTCCTGTTATCGTTGTGGTAACATGGAATAAATTAGTTTGTCGAAACCCGGGAAACGGGGCCCCTCGTAACCAACAATCCAGCCCCTTGCTGTGGCTGTTGCGCCGTGTGCGCTCGTGCGTGGGTGAATCCGTTCTTGCCACCGCACCGATGTGCCCATCGACGGCGCCGGCCATCTAAGCCCGTTTCACAGAGGTTGTCATGAAAAAAGGAGGGGGCCGGAATGGCCAGCGGGTTATATGCGGCTGCGGCCGCCCTCGCGCTCGTGTTCGTCTTGCGCTTGGTCCAGCGTCTGCGCACAAGCCGTGCGCCGGTGTATCTATGGTGGAGCCTGTCCTTTGCGCTATATGCCCTGGCGTTTATCATGGAAGCGCTGACGGTGGACAACCAATGGCATGTATGGGAATACCAGGTGTATATGATCGGATCAGCGGGTCTAGTTGGCGCCATGTCCGTGGGGACCACCTATTTGGCCTGGCCCCGCTCCAAAATCGCCGCCGGGTATGCCCTCTATTTTGTGGTTGTAGAACTTGCGTTAGTAGTCCTGGCGATCGTGTACCCCCCGACGTTGCATGGGACCTGGGCACTGCTCAACGCCGGGCATGCCATCGTCGGACCGCCGCGTATCGCCTATCTGATGCTGTCAGCGGTGGGAGGCCCGATCGTCGTGATCGGTGCAGGGTGGTCTTGGTGGAAGACGCGGCGGTATCCCATTCTATTAATCGCCGTGGGTGCACTAATCCCCAGTCTGGCCGGGACCTTGGCGTCGCAGGGCCTCACAACCAGCGTTTTTCCGATCCTCAATATCATAGGCTTAATTTTGATTTTCATTGGCTACCTCAATCCACGCCCGCCGTCCCGCCGGCCGACCGCATCTGCATCACGACCCCGCTCTTGAAGACACGGCAGGCCCAGTTTAGGCACTGGATGGGCGTGGTGTTATAGGCGGGTAAGAGATGGCACCTCTAGACATGCCCCGACGGATCGGGCGCCCCATTTCGTGGCACCAAGTTCTCTTTCTTTCGTTCGTGACAAAGTTGCGTTGACCTGCGCCAAGGCCAGCACGTGCCTCCCTAATGCGGCCTTCAGTTGGAATCCATGTCGTCCGGGTATATTTTGGAGTTCTTCTTGAGTACGCTCGAGAAATTGTTCCAGGCAGTAAATCTTGGTACACTGGATCTTAACTTGTTCGACAGTTCACAAAGCGTCTTCCATGAATTGGACCAGTTATCTGCGGCAGAAGATGGGCGCCTTGTTTTCCCTCGACACCTGGTTGCCTACCGAACTGCCCGAATATGCCGTTGGCCTCATGTACACCTTGGGGTCGCTGACCGCATCGAGCTTCGTGATTCTCGTGCTCTCCGGGATTATTATGGCTGCCAATGGTCCGCAATGGTGGACCGTCTCGTCCATCGGGTTTTATCTGCGTGGCATCCACTTTTGGTCGGTTCAGGCCTTTTTCTTTTTCATGATCCTACATCTTTTACGCGTTTTCTTTTCCGGCGCGTGGCGGGGAGGCCGTGAACGGACCTGGCTGCTCGGTACCCTGGCGTTGCTGGTCGCTATTCCCACCGCGTTTACCGGGTATCTCATGCGGGGTGACTTTTACTCGCAATGGAACGCTGTGCAGGCGAAAGACGGCTTAAACGCGCTTGGATTGGCCTGGTTCAATACGTTGAACGCCGGGCAAATGTATGGCCTGCATGTGGTGGTGATGCCGGTGATTTTGGGCGCGATTATTGCCATCCACATTGCCTTCATCCGTATTAAAGGTGTGGTCCCGCCCTATCCCAGCCAAGACGAATTGCAAGAGATTCTGCACGAGGAGGCACATTGATGCGGCATTATCACCCACGCATTGACGTGACGCACCGCTACCGCTATGTCCCGGCCGACTTCGTCAAACACCTCTTAGGCACCACGCTCGTGGTCGCTGTGCTTGCCGTTGTGCTCTCGGGCCTCTTTCACGAACCCGTGCGGCCGGCCCTCAAGATTAACACCTACGCAACCACCCATCCTAAGGAGTTTTTGACGGTAGCCCTCGGCGATCTCAACGGCACCGGGGAGATCGCGAATTACGGCCCGCCCTACAACAATGGCACAGGATCCGTCCAGGATGTCGTCCAGACGTGGGTAGGCGTGATTCACCCGGTGTATCCACGCGAAGATTTTGTCTTAAAGCCGTTGGCCTACGCCGCCCACCTGGACCCCAGCCTCACCCCCGCGCTGCGCCAGTTCACGCACGCCTCGGCAGCACAGCAGGCCCAGTGGGAAGAGGCGTTTGCAACTGCACTCCAGCACGCCCGGGTGCAGGGTCCCCGGGTGCTGGTACCTGCAGGCGCCTATGGGCCGCTCAACACCATGATGCAAGGGATCTTGCGCCTCGGACAAAGTGGATTGATGACAGGGGCGCTCGACCGGAGTCCGGCGGACTACCAGTTTGACAATCAGAATTCCTTGTTGTTCTTGCAGGGCCGTCCCTTGCACAATGCGGCCAAAAAACTCGAGTTGGAAGGCAACCAATGGGGGATCATTCACGAAGAGCGGGCCCCGTACCCCGGCCCCTGGTGGATGACGATTGTTACGGCCATCTACCAGCTGCCCTTTATTGCGAATGCGAGCGCGGCGGACGCGCTGGCCTTGGGATCCGGCATGGTAGTCTTTCTCGTCTTGATGCTGGCTCCCTGGATTCCCGGTATTAATCGCCTCCCTCGCTTGCTGGGCGTCCATCGGTTGATTTGGCGTAAGTATTACGCGAAGCGTCAGTCGGCCCCCGTCGACCTGTCCCGTTCATCATGAAACGGCGTATCGGCATCTTGCGCTTCATCCTTGGTTCGGTGATGGGCGTGCTCGGCTTTGGGCTCATGGGCGTCTCCGTCGTTCCGGTGCGTTGGGGGTCTCTGGCCTTGGGTGTCGTCATGATGGGACTGGGCCTCCTCTTAGCGGTCGGCACCGTGACCGCCCGCAGCCGCCGCCAATAGCGCCCAACGGTGCATAGGATCCAGGTCATTTGAGGCAGGTCAAGCCAGCCCTGGCCCGTCGCATTCCATCGATTTCAGGGAAGCGGGGCCGCGTGGGATCCCCGTTCCCCTCACGCGAGTCCTGCCGGCAGAAAGACGCCGTTCCACGGCTGGCAGCTTCCGCAAACGCATGATGCGTCGCGTCGAGCCAATGTGCTTGGGATTTCAGCAGATCACTTCGCTGCGAGACAGTGCGCGGGACATCTCCGCCTTTAGGCTCAGGTCACGATCTTCAGACCCGGCTGCCAGTCGGTTCATTATCTCTGCACCATGTGAGAAACGTGTCTCCCGGGCGTGCGCAAAGCGGAGGCAAGGTGACCCGGAGAATGTTCGACGACCGCGACATCGTGACCGGGTCGGCGGCGCGCGAATTGGGTCACACTGTGCTCGGCGATGCGCGGTTCACCTAGCGTTTAGTCAAGCTCGTCAGCGCGCTGAGTCAGGAACCGGCAACCGCCATTCCCGATGCCTGTGGGCTGTCCAAGCCCTGGGCTGGCAGGGGAATGTGCGTAAAGGATCCCGCGGCAGACCCTGTTCCTCCTACCTTAGTTTTTTGTGTGAAACCTGTTGTTCTCATTGATTTTTGTGAAATCCCGGGACCTCTGCGAC
>NZ_JABBVZ010000179.1 GCF_012933365.1 Sulfobacillus harzensis
CTATCGTAGTCATTTCGCTCTCCGTTATCGGTTTGCGTGAACGCCTGGCTCAAATCGCCGAGCCAGAGCAAGCGAAAGTTTGTCCGCTCGCCACAAGCAGGGCAGACAATGTTTTGGGGGGCGCTGGGGTCCCCCACGACGTGAATTAAGCGGTGCATCTGCAACGGCCTCCTTTTTTTCGCTAGAGTCCCGCGGGACTAATCGCGCTCCCACCACAATGGGTGACGCAACGGGCCACCCTCCAGCCAATCCTCCAGTACCAACACCTCGACGGGCTGTTCAATGATGTCGTGGACATTGTCATCTTCGACCACAATGACAATGCGAGGCGTCGCCTTCGCAATCCCCCTGTCGCAAGCGATAGGTGAGCGTCGCACACAAAAAGGCCGCGCGAGTCGCGCGGCGAGAGAGAGATTAGCGGGACGGCTTCGCTACCCGGAGAGTTTTTAGCCGTCCCACACGGGAATTAGCATGTCAGACACGTCATACGACTATGTGGACGGCCGCCGATTTGCAAGCTGCGCGGTCCACTCCGCCAGACGGGCGTATTTGTCCGCCGTTGAGGTCCCGTCCCACCGCCGCCCTTGATGGCGTGGCACATGGTCAAACCATCTCAGCTGGTTGTCGCGTATGTGCCAGGATAACTGGCCGACCGGACTGTCGATGTACAAAACCCATCGCCACGAATTGTCCCAGGATTCGTTCGCAGGATGACGCTCTAGCGAGGACGGATACTGGGCCGCGAGCCACGCCACTAGGCGGTTGCGCTCGTCGTAGGCCGAGTGCTTGCGGCGTCGGGCTTCATCCCGCTCGGCAATCAGCGCATCCAGATCCACGTTATCCGTTTCCTTTCCTCGCGCCATTAGAGGCCAATCCGGAGCGCGGCCTCGTCGTCATCCCAATTTTCGAGGGACACAAACCGCTCATAGAATGCGTCTGCGGTCATCGCCATCGTAGGCGCGTCATTAGTGGCTTCGATGGATTCCAATTCCGACCAGACATGATCGTTGTCCGTCGGAAACGGATAGCCTTTCTCCTTCCATTTCAGCTGGAGGTCCGGCAGCCCGACAGCGCCGGCTAGGAACCACGTGTTTTCGTCGCAGGCTTGGCGGATGGCCGTAATTTGCTCATCGCTGAGCAGGCCAGCCAATACCTCTTGCCCCCCCTGCTTATTGTTGGCACCGTCACGATAGAGATAATGAATGCGGGTATTCACACGAGCACCTCCTGACTGCGATCCACCGGAGATTGGTAGGCCGGATTGCGAAAGCGTCGTCGATGGCGACGAGCCCACATGGCCACCGTCTCGCGGGGCAATCCAAGATATGCGCGAATGGCTTTGAGACTCAGGCGACGGCCATGCCCCAATTCTTGCAACGTATCTAAGCTAATGACTGGCGTGTGGTCCGACAAGGTTGCGACAGTGCGGTCGAGTTCGGGCTCCGTATCCGTGGACGGTCGAAAATAGCGGACTTCGGCGTCGTACTCGTATTTGGCATCGGAATAACGGTTAAAGGCGATGCCGGCCTTGACCAACGCCGCTTCCAAATCCGCGAACTCACCCCACGGCGCTTCATACAAGGTCATCGCGGTTGTGCCGTTCGCAAGCGCTTCCTGTTCATCCATCGGCCCATCTGCCTCTAGCACCTCGCGAATGGGCTCTAAGTCCAACGCGAAAGTGGGCACCACAATCATCGCCGTCATACGATCGGACACGATCCATCCACCATCCTTTTAAGATTGAGTTAGGGCGTACTGGCCGGGTTATCAGGGACTTTCTGCATCTGCGCCCAAAGACTGCGGAGCTGGTCATAAATCGCGCGGACTGCGTAGCGGGGATGCACTGCCGGCTCGGGTACGACGACGAACATCGCGTTAGTCCAGCGAAAGGCCCGCCCATCCAATGTCCTAATGAGCCAATATCGCTCCCCAAGATTGGGGCCATCCTCCGCCTCGTCCCAATCGGGTCGGGGCTGGTCACCGACTTCCAACAAGAGTCCGATGCTGTTGCGCAGGTCGCCGCCACGCAGACTGGTTTCGCAGACAATTTTCCCGGGAGCCACGTCTTGCATCGCCTCGAAGCGTTGGAGGGCTGTAGGGTTGTGGGCATTATGGACCGCGAAGTCCCAAACCCGATAGACCTGCTCCCGCAGGAGTGCACACAGGAGCCAAAATTGCTCGTGTTCGTCCATGTCAACCTCCTATTTTACAAGACCGACCGGCGGTCGGTTGGGTAGAGGCTGTGACCTAAAACGGAGGCCACAACGCTAAGCTGGCGGGATTGACGTCGTTCGCTGTGTGCACGGCTTTCGACGCCAGTTCGTTGAGAGCGACTTGCGAAAGACGCAACCGCCGCTGCATCTCGTCCATCATCGCCAGCGCGTAGTCGAAGGCCTGCGCCACGTGTCGCCCCTTATCCTGCTGTTCAACGGGGAGGAGTGTGACCAGCTCCTCCGCTAAAGCCGCGGCATCGTTCAGATCCCGGATGGTGAAGGTTGGGTTGGTTTCAGACAGGGTGTTCACCTCGCTTTCGCGTATGCTTATAGCCGAATGGCATCCATTGAAAAGGTGCGTCCGCAGGCATCACAGCGCACTTCCTCATCCTCTGTCTGCATCATTTGGGCATCGGCAAAGGCAAAGCCATCGGTGGCAATGCGGATGCCCATGGCTTGGAAGGTTCCGCCGACGACCGAGAGCTGGTCCTCGACGCCGCAAAACGGGCAGCTGGTGGTAAACGTGGTGTCATCGCCCGGCTCCACGACCACATCTAGTCCCCGCAGATAGTTCTCAGGGGAGCCAAATTTGGCCGCATCGGGGTCCGACCACCACCCATCGACCCAGTCGCGCAGGGCCGCCGCCAAGGAGGGGCCATGCTCCGGCAAAAGAGCCAGCACCGTTTCGCCGGTGTGGTGGTGGTCCCGCACAAACACCTGCACCGGGGTGCCATGCGCGTCGCGCAGCGCGCTCATCAAGCGATCAGCGAGATTGTCGTCGTTGCACACGACGATCGTGGGTTCGTTCATTAAAATCCCTCCTTGTTTGCCGCGTCATCCGGGTAGAATTGGATAATGTTGCCTCCATTTACGCCGCCTAGAGAGGCGGCGCATGACTCGTTTTAGCTAGCGGATGGATGTGAATGCTTTACCACTAAAGTGCCGTCCCAGCGGTGGTAATGCTGCGGCTCCTCATCGGAATCGTTGTAGGTGCGGAGCGCAAACGCGCGCTCCTCGACATGCCATTCCACGACCGCCGCCAACTGATCCTCGATGAAGACCGCAAAACCTGGATAGGCATCGAAATCGCTGGCGTCGGCGGCCACGGTGAGCGTGCCGCCCGGGGTTTGGATTTCCGTGAGGTCTCTCTCTCGTCGGATACTCAACACCGGATGGCGGTCCTGGTCGTCTGCCCGAAAGACATCGGTCACGATGACACGCGCAACGCGACCGGTGGGGCCACCCTGGTCATCGATTTCCTCATAGCGAATCCGGTCCCCCACGGTGAACTGGACTCCGTGCTCTTCGATGACGGTGGCCGTCCGGCGGCCTTGGTCAATCGGCTCAAATTGGTCGGTGGCGCACGCTATGACCATGCCGCGCCTCCTTTGTTGTCGAGAATCAACCCGGCGTTGCCGCGAAGGTGAAGAAGCAGGCGTTGGTCGGTGCGCACCGTCTGATAGACGTCGTGCAAGGACACCGCAAGCACGACGTCGAGACGCTCGTGGCGGTCTACGCTGGCCCGGAGCTCATCCAGGGTCAAAGGGGAATCGAGGACGTCGCGGTGAGCAAATTCGGGAAGTAACACGCAATCGCTGCGGTCCATAGGATGATCAACCTCCTCTTAATGCATCGGACGTGCCGTCCGCTGGAGGCGGACGGTCCCGCACGGAGACCATGGTGCAGGAGCGGGCGGGTCGCGGCCTTGGGAGCGGAATTAGGGGAAGCTGGTGGGGGGCAGTGCGGGAGGAGATAAGAAAATCGTCTAGGAATTGGGATTTTCTTACACACCCCACCCCGCTCGCACAGACGCTCGGCATGTGCTATGATGCCCCTAATTAAAGGGGGTGCCCTCGGTGTCTCGCTCCGACGATGCCGTAATT
>NZ_JABBVZ010000017.1 GCF_012933365.1 Sulfobacillus harzensis
CAAATGGCCGCCCACCCCAGCGAATTTTGACACCCGTCCGCGGAGCCGTCCGGGTCAATTTTTGAAAAAGCTCCTAGTGTGACAAAGGGTAAACAGGACCTCACTATAAGGAGTGGAAGGATGTCTGAACAGTCCTCGTCCGGTATTCTTCCAGGGCGGAATCACTCTCTTGTACTGGAATTTACCGATGAGTCTGGGAAGGCCGATGTTCGAAAGGGAAAAAGAGATCGTGATGCAAGCACCTGAACCAGTTACCTTGTGCGGAAGAATTTTCGGGGAAGGTTCTGCCTGATGGAGTCGGGAACGATAATATTTTCGCCGTTGGGGTAGGGGTACAGACCATGTTAAAAAACACATTGTTTTCATTAGAAGGTAAAACCGCCTTGGTAACGGGGGCTCGCCGAGGCCTTGGACGGGCTATGGCCGTTGCGTTGGCGGAGGCGGGAGCCGATATTATCGGTGTCAGCGCTCAAATGGAGCCGCATAGCCTCGTGCAAGATGAGGTCGCAGGGCTGGGTCGACAGTTTTGGGCGTACGCGTGCGACCTATCCGATCGCAATCAGGTTTACGAATTGATTGCCACCATCCAGCGGGAGTTCGACCGCCCTATTGACATTCTGGTCAACAATGCGGGAACCATTCTGAGGGCGCCGGCGGTACAATACTCCGATAAGTATTGGGACGAGGTCATCAATACCAACCTCAATGCACCTTTCGTGCTAAGCCGTGAGTTGGGTGGCTACATGGTCCAACGTGGGGCTGGTAAGGTAATTTTCATTGCGTCGCTGCTGTCATTCCAAGGGGGGATACTGGTTCCCGGATATGCGGCTTCGAAGGGCGGAATTGTTCAATTGACAAAGGCGCTGGCTAACGAATGGGCTAAGGATAACGTGCAAGTCAATGCCATAGCGCCCGGGTATATGGCCACCGACAATACGGCGCCGCTGCGCTCTGATCCAGTGCGCTCACGTGACATTCTAAACCGGATTCCGGCGGGAAGGTGGGGAACGCCCGATGATGTTAAGGGAGCGGTAGTGTTCTTGGCGTCCGATGCATCTAACTATGTGACTGGGACGGTGCTGACGGTTGACGGCGGCTGGATGGCTCGATAGTGTTGCCCAAATGGAGGGGGCTGCCTCGATTGGATTGCCAACTTCCGACTATGATGATGTTTCGCTGGTCACATCTCAAGCCCAGTGCTAGAGGATTGGCAAGGCGATTGCGGTCTGGCCTGGCGGTTGAAAGACCGTAAGGCGAAATGGCCACCTTGCTCACACCTGACAGTAGTGACGTAGAGACCGGATCAACCCCGTGATAGAGAAAGGGAGACGGATATGGATCAACCACTTAAAGGACAATGGGCCATTGTTACTGGAGCCACGTCGGGAATTGGACATGCAACAGCCCTGCGTTTGGGGGAGATGGGGGCTAATGTCGCCATTCATTATCATGGTCATCGAGAAGCGGCGGATGAAGTGGTATCCCAAATCCGAAAGATGGGGCGGGAAAGCCGCGCTGCCCAGGGCGATTTTCGCAAGCAGGGCGACGTGTTTCGGGTCATCGAAGAGCTAGCTGAGGGCAATCATCTGGACATTCTGGTCAACAATGCCGGAACGCTAATTCAACGCTATTCATTGCACGAGATGCCGCTCAGGCATTGGGACGACACGATTGCGCTCAATCTTTCCAGTGCATTTTGGGCCGTTCGTGCCGCTTTGCCATCATTGGTAGAGGGAGCACGGATTATCAATGTATCATCCATCGCAGCCCAAACCGGTGGCGGTCCCGGGGCTTTCGCTTATGCAGCGGCCAAGGGCGGCCTTATCTCCCTTACCCGCGGATTGGCGAAGCAACTTGCGGGTCGGAACATCCGAGTTAACGCAGTTGCCCCTGGAACCATTGACACGCCCTTTCACGAGCAACACTCGACACCGCAGTCGCTCGCCGATGTTGCGCAGCGCATTCCGTTGAAGCGTCTGGGCTCATCAGAAGAGTGCGCGGGGGTTATCGCTTTTCTGGCGAGTACCGACTCTTCATACATTACCGGCGAGGTCATCACAGTTCATGGAGGGCAAGGGCTGGTCTGGTAAATCCAAGTTTTTCGCCGGTCAAGCGTGAAACCGGTTACGTCCGACGGAGTCTTTAATGGGGCGAAGATGCGGTGGAGGTGTGCAACAAAAGACCATCCACAAGGCGTCCGCTAGGTAGATTACGGCGCATCTGCGGCTAACTTGGCCGGTAAGACGAGATTTGAGCGCAAGCGTCAAGGCGTAATCCCTGAAGTTCGGGTAAGCCCAGTGCTTAAGGGTGCCAACGTGCGAAGGGGAAAAATAACGTGTCTAACGGGTAGGAGGGTGGGATCCAAGCAGAGATTCAATTTGAGCGCCCTCAATCGAAGTCGGGCAGATCCAGTTCTGCCTGCAGGCACGATAGGTCCGCCTGTATCCGACAGCAATAAATTTCTGGACTAATCCGCCTTTAATAGAGGAACCCATGGCTTCGCATCGACGGGGCGTGCTTTGCATATTTGCGGATACAATAGCATGAGGCAGGGAGGACAAGACGAAGGATCGCTCGGGCGCTTTCCTAGGATTGGGTCGCTTGGCTTGCCAATCTCTGTGCTCCATGCCAGCGTATTGGGGCGGGGTCTTGTTATTCCGCCCTTGATTCAGAACATATTGAGGAGGGGACTAACATGGCAGTGGGAAACATCTCAGCATCGGCTTCGGGAACGTTTGCGATTGGCGGCGATCTTCAGGTTCACCGGTTGGGTTATGGCGCGATGCAATTGCCCGGGCCCGGCGTTTGGGGTGAGTCGCGCGATCCCGATGGGGCCGTTCGCGTACTACGCCGGGCGGTGGAACTGGGTGTGAACTTGATTGACACGGCAGATGCCTATGGTCCCTTTGTAGCAGACCTGCTCATCAAGAAGGCGCTCCACCCCTACCCGAAGGACCTGGTGATTGCCACCAAGGTGGGGCTCACCCGTTCGGGGCCGGACGACTGGCGACCGGTGGGACGTCCCGAGTACCTGCGCCAACAGGTGGAATTAAACTTGCGTCATCTCGGATTGGAGCGGATTGACCTTTTACAGTTGCATCGGGTCGACCCCAAGGTGGCGCTTGCCGATCAGGTGGGTGAGTTGGCGCTGATGCAGCGCGAGGGAAAAATCCGGCATATCGGGCTTAGTGAGGTCACTGTGGACCAACTGAAAGAGGCTGGCCAATACGCGACGATTGTCTCGGTTCAGAACTTGTACAATCTGGCTCATCGTGATGCGGAACCGGTGTTGAAGTACTGTGAGGAGCACAATCTGGCGTTTATCCCCTGGTTCCCTCTAGCCACGGGCGAACTGGCCAAGCCCGGCGGTCCGCTGGATGCGGTGGCCAAGCGGTTGGGAGCGAAACCATCCCAGCTGGCGCTTGCGTGGCTCTTGAAGCGATCCCCGGTCATGTTGCCGATCCCCGGCACTTCCAGCGTGACCCACTTGGAAGAAAACGTTGCAGCGGCTGAGGTGAAACTGAGTCAGGAAGACTTTGAAACACTTACCAAGGCGGTCTAAACTCGAAGCCGCAGAATTTGCGGATTAAGTTTGCCACCCTCTGAGTCGCCGGAAGATATTGGGAACGGGCATGCGGGCGTTGTTTACGCCGTGATGCCCGTTCCTTGTTTCCTTGTTCATCCGATAGTCTCAGCCCATTAACAGTCTCGGTAACCTTCACGATGTTCCAGGCACCAATGCGGCAGAGCGTCAGCCAGTGACAGGTCATACCTTCTTGCTCCATCCGGCTCAACCAGGCGGACCATGGCAAGACCTGGGGTTCCCTTAGGGCGCGGTAGTGTGGCTCCCCGGAAAAAGACCGCTTCAGGCAACGAGTCGTATAAAGTCCGCACGGGTGAGGAAACTACTGGCATGACAGAAGAAGGAGTGTGATGGCACTGATGGAATCCCAGGACTCGCATGCCGTGGAGCTTTTGAATGCCGATTTATACGGCGAACATGATGCCATTTTGTACTATTTGACGCACGCCTGGACGGTAGCGCGTCAGCATGGCCATCAAATTCTCGAGATCGCCTATGACGAAATGCGTCATTTCAAATGGCTGGCGCATACCATCGTGGATTTGGGCGGCACACCAGACTTGAAGCCACCGGACGTGGCACCGGTAACAGACATCCAGGCAGCCTTGAAGAAGGATGTGGAGGCCGAGATTCAAGCCATTGATCAGTATCAGGACCATATCGAGCGCATATCGCTGAAGCCGGTCAAAGCGCTGTTGCAACGCATTGTGGTTGATGAACAGGATCACCTGCGCCAGTTTCGGGAGTTGTTGGATCAGACCCATGGAGAACCGGAGCAGGTTGAACGGCCTGAGAAGGTGGTCTCCCGCGTGGCCACGCAGCTGCAACAGACGATTCGCCTCGAGTACCAGCAGATGCTGGCGTATTTGATGCGGTCCTTTATGGAAACGCATGCCCGGGAAATGGGCATGGACATGGAGGAACGGTCTATTGATGAAATGCGGCACATGGGGTGGATAGGAAAGCGCATGGGAATGTGGGGAATTCAGCCCAAGTTCCCCGAAGTGGATATTGATGAAGTCGCTCACACCGAAGAGGAAGCCATATATCGCGATGTGCGCGAATGGGCTCAGGTGGCAATGCCCAGCATGCTGCCAACCATTGACCGCATTCTGGCGCAAGAGGAGTATCACGTGACCCGCTAACCCAGGGCCTTTCGGGAGTACTGGTCTTTAGCCATATGTTTCTTGGCTCGTATGTGGGGCAGATGGAGTATCATACAATCCGAAGTGCGCCGTTAAAGTGCCAATTAGGGTACTGAAAGCGAATGTCGGAAAGTGGCTCCGTCTGGCCCACACACTGTATTTTGGGAGAATGGGAGACTGATGGCTCGGCGTCCTGGCGAGAGGCACGCCTGGAATATCCATAAAGTTTGTCGCCAGTGCCTGCCCCGTTCCCCGCCTTTTTTGTTGCCCGCCTTCAGAGCTCGCGTTGGTCAAGAGGGTCAGATGCCATGGAATGAATCTTCTATGGGGCCTTGAGATTTTGAATAGGAGGATGGGCGGCTTGGGTTCCCCACGCAACACTTGGATTCTCATCACGGTCGGTATTGGGACCTTGCTGTCCAGCATGACGAACAGCGTAACCAATACAGTTCTACCGGTAATTGCGCAGCATCTGCATCTCACCATTTCGCTTGCGTCGTGGGTTAACTTGATTTACTTGCTGGTGCTCATTTTATTGCTGCTGCCGGCCGGACGATTGGCGGATATGGTCAACCGGCGGGCATTGATGACGGCGGGGTATATCGTCTTTGGACTCTCATCCGTGGGGGCGGCGCTTAGCCACACGTTGTTCTGGCTCTTAGCCGCCCGGGGAATGAGTGCCGTGGCTGGTGCCCTGCTCTTGTCAGTGGGGCCGGCCGTGTTAACGGCCACCTTTCCACGCGACCAGCGAGGCCGGGCGCTAGGATGGCAGGCGCTGATGACCTACTTTGGGCTTGCAGTGGGTCCGATTCTCGGGGGGTGGCTGGCGCAATTGGCGGGATGGCCGGCAGTATTCTGGGTGGCCGTTCCGATTTCGGCGCTCGGTGCGGTTCAGGCCCTTTTGTGGATTCCTGGCGCGGGGCTAGGACGTCCGCGGGCGTTTGACACGTGGGGTAGCATCTTCTTTGTGGTGGCCATGGTGGCGGTCACGCTAATCATGAACCCCAGCGCCTACCCTGGTCAGGAGGCGCTGGCGCTTGTCGTGCTGGGCGTTGTCGCACTCATTGCCGCGCCGCTCTTCATTCTGCGTCAGCAGCGCTTCGCCGATCCGATGATCGATCTTGGACTCTTTCGCGCCCGCAATTATCTCTACGGTACCCTGGGGGCAATGATTAACTATCTCTGTTTCTTTGTGGCGTTGTTCCTGCTTCCCTTCTACCTCACCACCATTCGGTCCTGGTCGGTGGGTCAGGTCGGTTTGGTGCTGACCATTATGCCAGCCTTAATGATGGTGCTGGCTCCCTGGGCCGGGAGTCTGTCGGATCGCTTAGGATCCCGGGGGCTATCCACATTGGGAATGCTGGCCAATGCACTGGGATTGGGGGCGTTTGCGCTTGCAGCGGTGGTTCCGTCAGTGGGGCTGGTTCTTCTGGTGGGTGGCCTGGTACTCATGGGAGCGGGCACGGGACTTTTTGCTGCTCCCAACAACGCGGCCATTATGAAGGCCGCCCCTGGCAGCAAGCAAGGCGTCGCGTCCGGCACCTTGGCCACCGCGCGTTATGTGGGGATGGTGGGGGGCACCACGCTCGGGAGCTCGCTGTTCCATCTGTTGACAAACATGGATGCCCGGGGCCCGCACCCGTTTCTCACCGCGTTTATTTGGGTCATGGGGATTGGGGCCGCGTTCGGCCTTCTTGGGTGTTTGGTCACCCTATCCATGGAGCGCCGGGAGGGGGGCTTGCCCCATTCGACAGCCCGCATGAGCCAGGAATGTTGAAGGCATCAGGCACGTTAGGTTGCGGAGTTAGGATGGCATGTGAAACGACGGATTCATGGCCTTGCTAAAATCACTCAATACATTTCGTAACAGCCCCCGTGCGGGGCTGTTTTTTGGGGGAGAGGGGTCTCATGTCCGTCAGTCTGTCACGAGATTGTCATACTTTGTCGGTATTGTTTGTTTGGTGAATAACTCGCATATGGGGGGATTTTCCATATGGCCAGCCTGTCTGGCGCCAAACTTTTAGGTCTTTGCACCATCGCGGTTGGGGCCATATATGCTGCAGGCTATGTCTATACGGAGCCAACCGCACAAGCTGCCGTGCCAAGCGCCAGCGCCCATCAACTCACGCCTCAGGCTAACCAGGGCGCGAGCCCCAGATCATCGCCCAGCACCAGCCCGACATCATCGTCCCCGACCCCAAGCCCGGGCGCGAAAAATTCCGGTGCATCAACCACGGCCCAGACGGTTCAATATAAGGACGGGCAATACACCGGCTCTGGGTCGAATCCTTATGGCACGCTGTCGGTGTTGGTAACCATCGCTAATGGCAAAATCTCGAATGTCAAGATCACCAGCTACAACATGCACTATCCGCAGCAATACATCGATCCGCAAATGGTGAATGAGGTCGTGTCTATGCAGACCTGGCGCGTGTATGTGGTGAGTGGCGCCACCGCCAGCAGCTACAATTTTGCCGAGGCCGTGTATTACGCCTTGCAGAAAGCGAGGGCTTAGATCTATGCCGTCGAATAGGGATTCCACGCGCCATGATCTGATGAGCCTGTCCGATTCATTTCTTTTGATGGGGACGGTCGTCACCATACGAATTGTAGGACAGGCAGGCGTGCATAAAATGCGGGAAAGCATTGATCAGGCGATTGCCGCCATGCGTGCGGTGGAAGCCGCGTGCAGCCGATTTGATGACGAGAGCGCGTTGCGGGAATTATGCCGGCATCCGGGGGAGAACGTGGCCGTGCCCCCCGCTTTGTATCATGCCCTCCGTATCGCCCGGGAGGTAGCGGAAATGACGGACGGGGTGTTCGATCCGTCCATCGGCCGGATGCTAGAGCAACAGGGATTCAACCGCAACTATTTGACGGGCCAAGAGGTGACCTCGGACATTCCTTGGGATGATGCGGCTAGCTTTCGTGATATTACCATTTTTGAGGATGGAAAGACCATCCGCCTAGAGAAGCCCATGCTCCTCGATTTGGGAGCGGTCGCCAAGGGACTGGCGGTGGATCTGGCGGCTCAGGAAATTCATGGCTACGAAGGATTCGCGGTCGATGCCGGCGGCGACATCTATGTATCGGGGGTGGACCCGTCAGGCGACCTCTGGAGGGTGGGTATCGAAGATCCCGTTCATGTTGACCGATTGCTTGGCTCTGTCCAAGTCAAGGACATGGCGGTGTGCACGTCCGGAAGCTACAAGCGGCGAAGTCCCAAGAATTCTGAGGTCCACCACCTCTTGAATCCGACTTCCGGGGAACCGGTGGACGGACTTCTTTCCTGTACAGTGGTTGGACCTCAGGCGGCGTTGGCCGATGTGGCTGCTACAGCAGCGTTCCTGTTGGGGCCTCAAAAGGCCATTCCGTTTATTGAATCCCTAGGTCTCGCGGGGCTGTGCGTGGCCACCGACCATCAGGTGCAGGAGACATCATCCATGGGGGTCTATAAGCGATGAGCAAACAGGGAAAACAAACGCCGATTACCTCAACCTGGAAGTCCTTCCGCCGCTTTGCGAAGACCCCGAAGGGCCACGTCCTGGGCGCGTTAATAGTGCTCACGCTGATCGGAGGTTTCTTCCCCGCGGGACACTTGGGCATTCTGCATGCGATTGCCGCAGGAGCCACGGCTATTGTCTTTGACGCCATGGTAGCGTGGGTGCTCAAGCGAAAGGTGACCTTCTCAACCGGGGGACTCATTACCGGCCTTATCATAGCGGATGTTTTAAGCGGGCTTGCCCCGATTGCCATCGTCATGCTGACTACCATGGTGGCGCTCGCCTCCAAGCACCTTCTGAAGCGTGGACGAAAGCCCATTTTCAATCCGGCGGCGGTGGGGCTTTTGGTATCCATTGGCGTGTTCTCCACCGCGGAAAGCTGGTGGGCGGGCATGCCGCTCATGCCGCTTTGGACGCTGGGGCTGTTGCTGGCAGTGGGGGTGTTTGTCGCCATTCGGGTCAAGAAGTACCTGCAAGTCCTTGCCTTTTTGGGCACCTATTTCACACTCATCTTGGTCATGGCGCTCTTGCATTTAGGGCTGCCGTCAGCAACGCCTGCCGACGCCCTGCGTTCGCCGTTTGTCAATTCGGCTCTCTTCTTGGGTTTCTTTATGTTGACGGATCCCCCCACTACGCCGGGAACCTTAGGTCAGCAAATTCCTTTTGCGGCGGTATCGGCCGCCGTGGCGGCCGTGCTCTTCGCGACGGTAGGCGGACTGACCTATCTTCTCATTGGTCTCTTGGCCGGCAACGGTTTGACCGCCTTGATGGCACGCTCGCGAAAGCCCATCCAAACCACACGGCCCGTGGAACGGCAGACGGCTTCGGGCGTGTAGATGGTCAATTGGGGAAGCTGGTACACGTCTGAAGCTTTAAGGCCGTGAACTTGTCTTCACAGGGAGAGGAACCGCGACTCCGAACGCGCTGAATGGGTTATCAACACCAGCGCAGGGGCACTGCTGGGGAAGGGGAGCGCCCCTGCGCATCGTTGGATCTATTACGGTGGGCGTTGGTTGTCGTTTTCTCGTGTTAATGCCGGAGTTGCCCGTGAAAATGTCGCCATAGTGGACACGAGATTTTTGTGCCGTCCTAGGACAGCCAAATTTTTCCGGAGAAAACCATGGCCAAAAACTGATGCACGCCTCCGAACTTGTTAAAATGGGAAAAACGAACGAAGAACGGGGGAGGAACATGGGTGAACGACAAGCCCGTCCACATCTGAGCTGCCCCAACTGCGGGGAAACGGTGTTGCCGGATGACGTCTTTTGCTTTCACTGCGGGCGCCGTCTAAAGGCCGCCCAGTCGTCTCCAAGACCGGTCCCGCGCCATATTGGCCTCTGGGCGTTGGCGCTGGTCGGTGTTCTTGCCTTAGTGGGGGCAGGCTACGTGATTCATCACCAGCAGCAGGCCCTTCAAGCCGCGCTTCAGCATCAGAATAGCCCAAAGGCTAAACACCGATCGGGTCGCGTCGTTCTGCATCCGGTGGTCACAACGACCACCAGCTACCCCGCTAATTTGCCGTCTTCGGCACACTGGACGGTTGAGGTCGAGACTTACCACAACGTGCAACTCAGTTTGCGCCTGCCGACCAGCTTGGCCCATCTTAAAAAGAGCACCTCGAGCCAATGGGTCTGGGGCGATCCGTCATTTCCATACCAAGTCACATTAGGCGTTGCGTCATCCAAGCCGGGGGCAGCCTCGGTGTCCTTGGGAACCAACACGTGGGGAACGCCTATTGCGAAGAGTGGCTCCACCGCCCAACAGGACCTCTATATCAAATGGGCACCGGGCAACTGGGCAGAAGTGCTGATGACCGTGCCTTCGAAGGATGAAGGATGGTTGGGAGCCATAGCTGAGAGCGTTCGGGTTAGCTAGAGGACGGTGACAACGGCAAAGGGATGCCGCTCGCTGTATCTAACGTCGCATCACCAACCCGTGATGTTGGGGGAACTCTGGGTTTACGATATTCAGCAATCAGCTATCGGGAACAAGTGCGGGGTCATTCTCCGTCGCGCGTAGTTTCACGCGCCATCAAAAGAGGAGACCGAGTGTGTGGTTCCGCTTTTATCGGGTTATGAGCTGCTGCGCCTCGCGTTTTCTCAGGATCCTGGAAGTCTCTCGTGTCTAATTAGCCTGAGGACTTGTTCCCACCTGAGGGCCCTTTCGAGGACTCGCCTGACGTTCCCCCGGAGCTTCCCCCAGACTTAGATGATGTCGTTTGGCTACTGGACGATTTTTTCTGCACGGAAACTTTGCCGCTTGCCTCAAGTCGGGCTTCTTTGACATCTTTCAGCTTGACGCTGTTTTGGCGAAGCTCCATGAACAAGTCTGGCTTAGACATGCGCTGTCGCCGCATTGCATCTTCCTGTATCTGGCCATTGGTAACAAGCGTGGTAGAGATACCTTGCGTAATTTTCTCCAGCCAACGAAAGCGAAGGTTGAACCAGGTCAGCAACCATTGCAGCACGCCTAGGGCGACAGTAATGGCGATGGCGTTGATGAGTGGTGTATGGGTATTCTCCATTCCCAAGGCTACCGCTTCACCAATCATGATGACAACCGCGTAGTCGAAGGGCCCCATTTTTCCCAGCGTACGCTTGCCCATCAGCCGAAACACCACCAGCGCGGTCAGCCATAAGATGGCTGTACGGCCCACCAATGCGATGACTTCCACCAGATATTCGTCCTCCTTCGCCTGGCATCGCCACTAGCATGCAACGCCAAACACCGCCCTATGCGAATCGGCGCTTGGCATTCGTCTCCAGAGAATGCATTTGCTAGAATGGCAGGAAGAGAACTGAGGGAGGACTTATGACCAAAGACGAGGTCTTGGAGCAGGCGCGCGCCTTGCACGTCGATGTCGTGCGCCTGCAGTTTACCGATATCCTGGGAATTGTAAAAAACGTCGATATTCCGGTGAAATCGTTGGGCATGGCGTTGGATGGCCGCATGATGTTCGACGGGTCATCCATCGAAGGTTTTGTCCGCATTGAAGAGTCCGATATGTACCTCTTGCCGGATCCCAGCACGTTTGCCGTCTTGCCGGGGCGTGCACAGGCGGGCGTGACCGCCCGCTTAATGTGTGACATTGTCAATCCGGATGGCAGCCCCTTTGCGGGGTGTCCCCGCAGCGCCTTGAAGCGGGTGCTGGCCGAGGCCCGCGACTTGGGGTTTTCGATCACAGTTGCCCCCGAACCGGAATTTTTCTTGTTTGAGGGCACGGAGGCCCGCACGACCGATGAGGCCGGCTATTTTGATCTGTCTCCCAGCGATTTGGGCGAGGATGCCCGCCGTGATATTGTGCTGGCGATGGAGTCGATGGGCTACGCGATTGAAGCCACGCACCACGAAGTATCACCCGGACAGCATGAAATTGACTTCCCGTATACCGACCCCTTGTACTGTGCTGACACCTTAATGACGTTTCGCGTGGTGGCGCGATTGGTGGCTCGCCAGCATGGCTTTCATGCCACCTTTATGCCCAAGCCCTTGGCAGGGGTTAATGGCTCCGGCCTTCATCTCCACCAGCGTCTCATGTCGGACCAGGGCAATGTCTTTTATGACGCCAAGCAACCCAACGGGGTGAGCCGGACTGCACTCCGCTACATCTCCGGATTAATGGCTCATGCCCGGGCGTTTACGGCTATCACCAACCCCTTGATCAATAGCTATAAGCGTCTGGTTCCTGGCTATGAGGCGCCGGTATACATTGCCTGGTCAATGGGCAACCGCAGTCCCATGGTGCGTGTGCCGCGGGGACGCGGCATGGAGACCGCCATCGAGGTGCGTTCACCGGACCCATCGTGCAATCCCTATCTGGGGTTGGCGGCCACTATTAAGTCCGGATTGGACGGTTTGAAGCATCGCTATGAGCTGTCCGCCCCCATTTCCCGAAACATTTACCGCATGAACGACGCGGAGCGTCGGGAACTCGGCATCGAGCGGCTTCCGGAAGATTTGGAGGAAGCGCTGGACGCCTTAGAGGGCGACCGTGTGGTTTGGGATGCGCTCGGCGATCATATCGCCCAGCGGTTTATTGAGGCTAAACGGCTGGAGTGGGACGTCTACCGGCATGAGGTTCATCAGTGGGAACTGGACCAATACCTGCGCATGTATTAGCCCTGAAGACGAATGGTCCAAAGACTGTTCAAAGCGCCCTGGGGACCCTCGCCGCCCACCCATAGCGCTTGGCCGGCACTTGTCGACACCAGAGCACCGTAGCCGGCGGGTTCTGGCAATGATGGCGCCGCCTGCCACCGGTGCAGGTCGGCGTTGTACCAATAGGCTTGGCTGGTCCAGCCAGATGCGGTCTGACCGCCGGCCACCAAGAGCCGTCCGCCCACCACCGCGGCCTCCGCATATTGCATGGCCAAGGGATAGGGCGGGAGCGATGTCATCGATCCAGATTTCAGATTATAGGCTTCAGCATCATTGGTGTAGGACCCGGAGGCCGTCAACCCACCCACAACATAAAGGGTGTGCGCGCTTCGCGCCACGGCGGCGTAACGTACGCCCTGAGGAAGTCGAGCGAACACATGTGCGGGCTGGCCCGGCGAGTACGACCAAATGGTGTTTGAAGGCGCTCCGAGATTGTGGCCCCCGACAATGAGAGTGCGTGCGCCATCGGGGACCGCCGCAAGATCTGACAGAGGGAGAGGCAGCGGTTGTTCCGGGGTTGCGGGGGCCATCCGCGGAAGCGGCAGACGAAAGGTTTGAGCGCTTGAGGCGAATGTGCCGCCGCCTAAGACCAAAAGGCTTTGATCCCAGGGAACCGCGGCCAAGTCATGAAGTGGGGTGGGAAGTGTGGTAGGACTGGGCGATACGTTTTGAACGGCGCCCGCGGAACTTACCTGAAGCTCGACAATTTGATTGCTGCTGGAGTCATTCACCAGGCCGCCCAACACAAAGACTTGCTGTCCGCCGGATACGGCTGCCAGGCCCATGGTCCGGTGAGGCAAGGTTAAGCGGGATAGCGACCATCCACTCCACCGGGGAGACGGCTTGACTGGGGTCGGATGTTTGGGCGGCAATGCCGCTCGGTGGACGGGAGGCTTTCCCGTCTTGTGCGTGAGCATCAGGCTTATGACCACGAGGAAAAAGACCGTAAGCAACAGCCAGAAGCGACCGACAGGGCGCCGTGAGCGACGTGACATGAGGTTCCCTCCAGAATATCGCCTATTGTATCGCACCCGTGGGGGATTGCATACGTTCCGGGGAAAGGAGGACACACGCGATGTGGAAGCCATTTCTCGACCGTCTTTTTCGGGATTTGCTGTCTCATGACCTGGCCGAGTTGAACTGGCAGGTTGGGCTCAGAAACGCGCTCGGGATTGTCCTGCCGCTGTTCTTCGGGCTGATCTTTCACGCGATTCCCACCGCCGTGGTCATGACGGTCGGGGCCATCGTCACAGGCTTTGCCGGAATGTCGGGAACCTGGCAGAAACGGTCCCGCATCATGCTGTACGCTATCGTGTGGGTGTCGCTAACCACGTTTTTGGGAAGCGTGGCGGGAGCGCAAGCCTTGTTGGCGGGCGGCTTGGTCGTGCTGAGTGGAGGGATGGCGGGCATCTTGGCCGCGGTGAGTCCCGAGTTAGCGCTTATTGGTACGCTGGCTACCAATGCTCTCATTATTTTCTCCGGCCTTGCCATACCGATGGCGGATGCCGTGCCTACGGCGCTTAAGGTGATGGCGGGGGGCCTGCTGCAGTTAATCTTGATGCTGGCCACGGTTCCTTGGCAGCCTCAGGCTGACGGAACGGCGAGCCTTCGTCGGCTGTGTTGGCAGCTGGCGTCCTATGCGTTGTGCCCAGAACGGAGTGTTGACCTTCGCGTGGCGCGGGCCCTCATTACCGCCGAGAACCGCATTGGGGACCGGGCCATTTCTCCCCAAAAGCGCTGGCGATTGGCGACGCTGCTTCGTCGCCTGGACACGGCCCGGAGCGATTTGGTTTCGCTGCATCATGATGAGAACTTGGGGGAATATCGGGAGATTCTCTTACACCACGTATCCCAATTGCTCAAAGGGTGGAGTCGGCGCCTTTCCACCGACCCCGCGTCGTCGCTGTCTTTGGACTCTCTCGAACCGCTTCTAGCGCTGGATGAACAATTGAAAACCGAGGTGGGTCCCGCTTTTGCACGGGCGCATCATTTGATTAGCACCTTGGCTTCCATTCCCCAGGCGGGAATCGATCCCGAAGCGGAAGTCAGCTTGGAGCGCTGGAGCATGCCAGCCGTCCAGAGTCTGGTGGCGACCATTAGGGAGAACCTGTCTCTCCGCCGTTCCGCCTTTCGCCATTCTGTGCGGATTATGGGCACACTGGCGCTGGGCCTCTTGGTGGAGCATCTTTTTCACCTGCCGCGCGGGTATTGGGTGGTGCTGACCACCATGGTGGTGCTGAAGGCCGACTTCTTTTCCACCATCGGCCGGGGACTGGCGCGGGTTGTGGGCACTGCCGCCGGTGTGGTGGCCGGGACGTTGGTGGTTGTGGGGTTCCATGATCTGGTCATCGGGATTCTGGTGGCGATGGTGGTGTTCGCCCTGGCGATGTACGCCATCATCAATGTCAACTACACCGTCTTTTCCATGGTGGTGAGCGCGGAAATTGTCTTGCTGCTGTCCTTTTTTGAGCGGGTCCCACCCTTCTTGGCCATGGCCGACCGCTTGAGCGATACGGTCATCGGCAGCGCCCTGGCCTTGTTTGCCTTCACGGTGTTTCCCACCTGGCAACGCGAGGAAGTTCCGAAGACTCTGGGCGACCTGGTGAGTTCCGAGGCGCGCTACTTGGCCGCCATCCTTGATGGCACCAGGCCGGCTTTGGCGCGGCGCGACACGCGGGTCGCCCGTGCGGCTGCCGCAGCCTCGCTTGATCATGCGGTCAACGAGCCGGCCAAGGGGTTATTAGACCGGTCGGACGCGCTGCGACTGATGGACGTGCTGCACAACTTGGCCGATTTGCTGATGGAATTGGAGGTGACCGATTCGGTCACGCTAGCGGCAGCGCGCCCCATGTTGCAACCGGGTGTGGAGCGGTTGCAACAACTAGCCGAGGTGCTGTACCGCTGGCCGACGGCATCGCCAGAGCCCGCGGAGTCGGAGATGCCGGCCAATCCGCTGGCTGGCCGCTTGGAGAGGCTTCTCGGGGAAGCGGAGGCAGTTCTTGTCGTAGCCAAGCCCATGATATGATATAAGAAGCATGAGGAGGGCTTGGGGAGTGTGGCAGTTTCTCTTTGACTTTGATGGAACCATTCTTGACACCACTGATCTCATCTTGAAGAGTTTCGCGCACACCTTTGAGACCGGATTGGGGGAATCCATTTCTCGGGAGGAACTGCTAGTCCACTTTGGGCGCCCTTTGGCGGAACAGTTCCGCATCATGCGGCCGGCCTTGTCGGACGCCGAGATTGAGCGGCTGGTGGCCATCTACCGTGAACATAATGAGATCACCCACGATGAGCTGGTGTCTATTGTCCCGGGGGCTGATGCGGGACTCCGACGGCTTAAGGCGTTGGGTTTTCCGCTCGGGATTGTGACCTCCAAGCGGCTTAATATGACCGAGCAGGGATTGAAGGGCGCGGGTCTTTTTGATTTGTTTGACGTCATTGTGCATATGGACAGCACACCGAATCATAAGCCGCACCCGGAACCCGTTCAGCATGCGCTTAAGATTATGGGTGGCGCTCCGGAGAGAGCGGCTTACGTGGGGGACAGTCCGTACGATATGGCAGCCGGGCGCGCGGCGGGAGTCAGGACCCTCGGGCTCATCTACAATACCTTTAGTGAACCGGTCCTGCGTGAAGCCGGCGCTGACGTGATTGCGCATGACTGGGAACAGGTTGTCGAGACGCTATTAGGATGGGCGAAATCTAACCAATGAGGTGACGTTCTTATGGAATTGCAAGGTGCCGTCATTACTTGGCTCGGACATGCTACATTTCTGATTGACACACCCGGGCAAAAGACGATAGTCATCGACCCATGGCTGGCCGAAAACCCCAAGTGCCCTGAGGAATACAAGAACTTGGATCGGGCCGACATCATTCTGATCACCCACGGTCACTTCGACCACATGGGCGGCGCGGCCGCCCTAGCCAAGAAGACGGGGGCTCAGGTGGTCAGCAACTTTGAGATTGGCTCGTTTTTGGCCTCGCAAGGAGTCGAGAACACCGTTGGCATGAACAAGGGAGGGACGGTGTCGTTCGGCGACATCAAGGTGACCATGGTCCATGCGGATCACTCCTCCGGGATTACCACGGCGGATGGCACCACCGTGTACGGCGGTGAGGCCAGCGGCTTTGTGGTCACGTTGGAAAACGGCCTAACCCTGTATCATGCCGGCGACACCAACGTGTTCTCGGATATGAGCCTGATTCGTGAGTTGTACGCTCCCGATGTGGTGTTGCTGCCTATCGGCGGTCATTTCACCATGAGCCCCAAGGAAGCAGCTTACGCCGTCAAGCTGCTGAAGCCCAAAGCGGTCATCCCGATGCACTACGGCACGTTTGAGGCGCTCACGGGAACACCGGAAGCGCTGAAGGACTTGTTGGCCGGCGAGCCGGTCGAAGTGCTCGCCCTCAGTCCGGGCGGCCAATGCCGGTAGAGGGACGAAAGTCGCAAAAGACCCGGAAGCCAAGACGCTTTCCGCCTTCGCTGGCGGGAAGCTGTCTTCGCTATGCGGTCATGGATGTCCTAGGATTCGGACGCCTGATCGAGCCGGACAGTCTTTCGGCCATGCAGGCGGGCTCGGCACAGCACAAGCGCTTTCAAAATCAGCTGCTCAACGAGTATGCCATGGCGGCGGTCGAGGTGCCGTTGAAAGACGAGGCATGGGGTGTGTCGGGCCGAATGGATGCGGTTCTTGAGACTGAGCGTGGTCCGTGGGTCCTGGAATATAAGACGGTAGCGCCCGAGAAGTTTCACACCATTCAGACCGGCGGTCCCTTAATTAACCATTGGGCGCAGTTGCAGCTTTATCTGGCTGTCGGCGATTTCGTCGGCGGGAGCCTCGTGGTGGATTCCCGCCCCGAAGGGCAGCGGGTGGTGTTTCATGCCGATCCCGATATGGACTGGCACGCTTGGATTCGAGCCCGGGTGGCTCGGGTTCAGTCATACCAGGCGACCAGAAAGCTTCCGGAACGCGAAATTAGTCTGGCCTGCCAAGCGTGCGATCGATGGCAGCGATGCTTTCGCACCGCAGAGGAGCGCGACGCGGCGGTCGCCCTGCATCCGGAATGGGAGCCGGACCCCGCGTTGCCAGCAAAACCGCGAGTTGTTGCAAGTCGAGATATTGTTTAGGAGTGAGGACGCATGACATCGGTAGTGGTGCGGCATCAAGGACAGATGGCGTTTTCCGGAGAAAATAGTTCCGGTCAGAGTGTGGTCATGGATTCAGCCGCTGAGGTCGGCGGTCAGGGGCAGGGAATTCGGCCCATGGAGATGGTTCTCCTGGGACTTGGCGGATGCACGGGCATCGACGTGGTCAGCATCTTGCAAAAGATGCGGGTACCCTTTGATCGCTTTGAGATTGCCGTTGATGGGGAGCGCGCTGACGAGCATCCCAAAATCTATCGCCACATTCGCGTCCGCTATCAGTTTTGGGGCGAGGGCCTCGACAGCGACAAAGTCTGGCGGGCCGTGTCCTTGAGTCAAGACAAGTATTGCAGTGTATCGGCGATGTTGAAGCAGGCAGCCACCATGGAGGCGTCCGTCGAAATTAATGGCCAGCGGGTGGAGAAGAACTAACCCTAACGCGGATGGCGGATGATCCAATCGTTGGCCAAGAAATAGGTCGCGGCGCTAAATAAATGGGGCATTCGACCGTTCCGAATCATGTTGCCCAACTCGTCCCAGGCGACCTCCTCCACGCGAATCTCCTCGGTGGCATCCAATCTCTGAGGGGCGATTTTCTCAGCATCTATAATGAGAAACGTGTGCACAAAATTATTGGAGGTCGCCGGGTTCGGGTAAAATTTGCCGAGAAAAATGGGCTCCGTTTCTGAAGCATAGCCCGTTTCCTCCAAAACTTCCCGTTGGATGGCTTGAGAGGCCGGCTCATCCGCCTCGATCATCCCGCCCGGGATTTCCTTCACCAAGGTTTCGGATCCATGCCGGTACTGATTAACCAGTACCACACGCTGCTCCTTTGTGAGCACCAGCGCATTGACCCAATCCCCGTACTCGTTGGCGTAATAGATGATTTCCTGTCCGTCGGGCAGTTGACAGCGATCACGGCGAACACGGCTATACGGGGCATTCTCGACCACCCAATGGCGCGACAGGACTGTCCATTTTTTCATTGCGCAACCCTCCACCGCTCTATGCTACCGCATTCCATCCGGTCCATACGATGCGGGCGGTTATTTTCCTCCAAAGACCAGTGTTGAATTCAGGCAGCCGGGCATGCTAGCGGCGAGGGAGGTGGCAGCATGGCCGACAACCAAAATCCTAAGAAGACGATTCGAGAGCTGACTCAGGAGAAGTTCCAAGAAGAGGTGGCGCGGGAATTAGGGATCGATTTGAACAACGCTGCCTTTCCCGAGCGGGACATCCGCCGGTTGGAAAATACCTTGCATGCTGGGGATGACGATTCCGATTCCTAATAAGCGGCCCGCCCGGGCCGCTTTTTCGTATGAGCGTCTTAGGGGCCATGCCGGGGCGCCTTGATGGTGGTGAAGAAAAAATTCTCCCGGCCAAAACGTTGGCCTTCCCCAAGGGGTTTCCTTGCATACATACCGTCCTCCCGCACCGGGACGGGAGCTCTTGTAGTTTCATGTGCCACGCGCTTCTAGGCATCTCCGCGCGACCCCAATGGGTTGCCATTCCACGTTGGGAACGGTAGTTCGCCTGCGTCATAAACAGAGTGTCTTTCAAGAACTTCCCCCGAATAGGAATTAACCGGGTGGACTATTGACGATTCGTATATCTAAATGCCATGATTTGACCGGAATCGTCAAAAGGTTCCCTATTGGGTGAAAGGAGGAGGGCTATGTCCAAGGAATTACCGCGTCCAAAGAACGGACGGCGTTGGTGGTATCTCTTACTCATCATCCCCTTTCTCGGCACCTTATTTCCTCAGCTATACAACGCGATGACGCCGACTATCGGGGGGGTGCCCTTTTTCTATTGGTATCAGCTTCTATGGGTGATCATTACCGGGCTATTAACCATTTTTGTCTACTACGTGTCCCGTTAGCGTAAGCTTACGGCCCACGGGAATAGAGGAGGTTGGGACGTGAACGCCACAACCATGGTTGTGTTCCTGGTGCTGTTTGCCTTTGTGACTGTGCTCGGATTTTACGCCTCCCGCTGGCGGAAGTCGGCGGTGGCTAATATTGATGAATGGGCACTAGCGGGTCGGCAATTTGGCACCTTCATTACCTGGTTTCTCTTGGGCGGCGACTTATATACCGCCTATACGTTCATTGCGGTGCCCGCCCTAGCTTTTGGGGCAGGCGCGCTGGCATTTTACGCTGTACCTTATACGATTGTGGTTTACCCGTTTGTCTTCGTAGTCTTGCCGCGGTTTTGGTCGGTGGCCAAGGCTAAGGGCTATGTGACAGCGGCTGACTTTGTTAAAGGCCGTTTTCAGAGTCGTGGACTGGCCTTGGCGGTGGCGATCTCGGGGATTCTCGCCACCTTGCCGTATATTGCTCTTCAGATGGTGGGCATGAAAACCATTCTGCAGGCACTGGGATTCGGCGGGGACATCCCCATTATTGTAGCCTTCGCCATTTTGGCGGCCTATACCTATTTGAACGGTCTTCGTGCGCCAGCCATGGTGGCGGTCGTCAAAGACATCCTGATTTATGCGACCATCATTGGGGCGCTGATTATCATCCCGGGCCATTTGGGTGGATTCGGCCACATCTTCCAGGCAGCCAACGTGAAGCTGCATGCTGCCGCTAAACCGGGGTCAGTGCTTCTCTCGCCCAAGCTCTACACGGCTTATGCCACCTTAGCGCTGGGTTCGGCAGTGGCCTTGTTCTTCTATCCGCATGCCATGACGGGGGTGCTGGCTTCCAAGTCGCGGGACACGGTACGCAAGAACGCCGCATTTCTTCCTCTATATTCACTGATGCTGGGCGGCATTGCGCTGTTGGGGTTCATGGCTTTGGCTGCTCACATCAATGTCAACGGGAACAACAACTTAGCGGTTCCCTTGTTGTTTTTGAAGGAATTCTCGCCGTGGTTTGTAGGGGTGGCCTTTGCCGCCATTTTGATTGGCGCGTTGGTGCCGGCTTCGGTCATGGCCATCGCCGCGTCCAATCTCTTTACCCGCAACATCTATCGCGAATACTTTGTGCCGCATGCGAGTGAGAATCAGCAGGCTGGCATTGCCAAATTCATTTCGCTGTTGGTGATGTTGGCGGCCTTGATCTTTGTGGTCGGCATCCCGGTGCAATTCTCTTTGTATCTCCAGACGTTGGGCGGGGTATGGATTCTCCAGACGGTGCCCATGATTGTGGGCGGCATTTACACCCGCTGGTTTCACCGCACCGGGCTTCTCATCGGCTGGCTGGTGGGAATGGTGTTGGGCACCTGGATGGAGTACTCCGTCGGATTTACCACCTCGTTCTTCGCCCTCTCGCCGGGCATCGTCGGCTACGCGGGCATTTGGGCCCTCATCGCAAACGGCATTGTGGTGGCCATTTTGAGCCTCATCTTACATGCCGCCAAAGTCTCCAATGGCGTGGACGAGACCACGGTATCCGATTATCAGGAGGAAGCTACGTCTGCCTGAGCGAATCTCTATATACGCTCTCACAAGGAGGAGCCATCCAGTGAGATGGCTCCTCGCTTGTGAGTCGAGGGCCCGTTTCGTATAATCGGGAAAGGAAATGGGGGCCCGGAAACTTGGATATAGGATTGATTGGTCTTCCGCTGTCGGGGAAAACCACGATTTTTAACCTTCTTACACATTCACATGCCGAAACAAGCGCTTTTGGGGGAAAAGCTGAATCGCGACGCGGCCTGGCGCCGGTGCCGGATCCGCGGTTGGACTGGTTGAGCCAACTGTACCATCCGCGTAAAGTGACTCCGGCCCAACTTCAAGTGGTGGATGTGCCGGGATTGGCCCGGGGGGAGTCGCAAGGCCCTAATCGCTTTCTGAACGACGTGCGGCTGGTGGACGCACTGATTCATGTGGTGCGGGGATTTGCCTCGGAATTGGGGGAAGCGCCCAAGCCGTTTCAGGACATTGAAGATATGGAGCTGGAACTGGGCTTATCGGACTTGGATTTGGTGGAGAAGCGCCGCCAACGGATTCAAAGCGGGAAAAAAGTGACCCCCGAACAGCGTCACGAGATGGAACTTTTGGATCGCCTGCATGAGGCCCTGGAGGCGGGCGAACGCCTGGACTCGTTAGACTTGAACGACGAGGATCGTCGCCTCATTAGCGGGTATCAGTTTCTGACCCTGAAGCCGATGATTTGGCTCTTGAATCTTGATGATGAAACCTTCAAGTCGGGCCAGTATCCAGATCGGGATCAAATTGAAGAGGCAGCACACGCTAAGCATATTCCCGTCGTGTTGATGGCAGGCGCTATGGAGCAAGAGATTCAGGATTTAGATGCCGAAGACCGTGAGGAATTTATGCGCGACTTGGGAATTGAGGAGACCGGCACGGCCCGCTTAAGCCGCGCAACCTATGACCACTTGGGTCTTATCTCCTTCCTCACGGCAGGGGAGGATGAGGTGCGCGCTTGGACCATTACTCGGGGAACCCTGGCTAAAGAAGCGGCAGGCAAGATTCACTCCGACATTGAACGCGGGTTCATTCGTGCGGAAGTGGTGGCTTTTGAGGCGCTAAAGGCAGCCGGAAACATAGCAAGGGCCCGAGAGCAAGGGGCGGTACGCTTGGAAGGCAAGGACTATGCGATGCAGGACGGGGATATTGTCAATTTTCGGTTCAACGTATGAACCGGGAACGAGGTGGGGCGATGACTGAAAACAGCGGCTGGTGGGCACGAGCTCAAGAGGTGCTTCCGGGCGGGGTGAATTCGCCGGTTCGCTCCTTTCGGGGCGTCGGCGGGGAACCCTTCTTTGTGGATAAGGGTGAAGGCGCTTATCTGGTGAGCGACCAGGGGAAACGCTATTGCGACTATGTAATGGGATATGGACCTTTGATCCTGGGGCATGCCCACCCTCAAGTGGTCGAGGCGGTGCGGGCCCAGGCCCTTCTCGGGCTTTCCTACGGGACTCCCACGCACAGGGAGGTGCTGATGGGCGAGCGCATCCGTTCCGCCATTGCCTCGATGGAATTGGTCCGCCTGGTCAATTCCGGCACCGAAGCGACCATGAGCGCTTTACGGGTGGCGCGAGGCGTGACGGGCCGGCGGTTGGTGGTCAAATTCACCGGCTCCTATCACGGCCATCACGATTCGCTTATAATCAAGGCGGGATCGGGAGCGGCGACCCTAGGGGTGCCAGACTCCGCCGGCGTTCCCGAGGAGATCGCGCAGCTCACCATGACGGTGCCCTATAACGACATCGACGCGCTGAGAGAGGTTTTCCGCGAGCATGGACGCAACATTGCGGCCGTGATTGCCGAACCGGTGGCCGGCAACATGGGCACCGTGCCTCCGGTGCCCGGGTTTTTGGAAACCATTCGAGAGCTCACCCAGGAATACGGGGCGTTGTGGGTCAGCGACGAAGTCATGACCGGATTTCGCGTCACGTACGGGAGCGTGGCCGAAAGCCGGGGTCTCGAGCCGGACTTAATCACCCTGGCCAAGGTGATTGGCGCCGGCATGCCGGTGGGTGCCTACGGCGGCAAGCGCCAATACATGGAGCTGGTGGCTCCGCTGGGCGCTGTGTACCAGGCGGGGACCTTTTCGGGAAATGCCGTCGCCATGGCGGCGGGGCTGGCCCAGTTGTCGGTGGTGGGCGAGCCCCATTTTTACGAAACCTTGACCCAGCGCACCACGAGATTGGCCGAGGGGCTTAAGGAGCGGGCGCGCCGTCATGGAATCGAGGTGTCGGTGAATCAGGCGGGGGCGATGATGACGCTCTTTTTCAATGGCCAGTCACCGACCAATTTTGATGAGGTGGCAGCGTCCGACCATGAGCGCTACCGCCGCTTTTTCCACGGCATGCTGGAGCGGGGGATTTTCTTTCCGCCGTCGGGTTATGAGACCTGTTTTCCCTCCTGGGCCCATACGGATGCCGATATTGATATGACTGTACAAGCAGCCGATGCGGTATTTCGGCAACTATAGAGGTGAGCGATGTATATACCTTGGCTAAGTCCCTACGCTTTTAAAATCGGGTCGTTCGGCGTCCACTGGTACGGCATCTTCATGGTGTTGGCCATATTAGGCGGAGGCTGGTATTTGATGGAGCGCGGCCAGCAATTGGGCGCCGATCCCGACCGGCTCTCCACCATTACGCTTTGGACCATCTTCTGGGGCGTGGTTGGCGCCCGGGTCGTGTTTGTGTTGGCAAATTATCCGCAATGGATCTGGACAGACCCCGTACAGGCGCTCAAAATCTGGGACGGGGGCTTGGCTATTGACGGTGCCGTCGGCTTTGGGATTCTGGCGTTGTGGTGGCAGCTTCGCAAGCAGCCGGTGATGTTCAACCACCTAATTGACTGGACGGTACCGGGGATCGGGCTGGGAATCTTCATGGTGCGGATCGGGAACATCTTCAACCATGAGGTGCTCGGGCACATGACCACGCTGGGATTTGGCCGATGGCCAGAACAGTTGATTGGTTCCACTTGGGGTGTGTTCCTCATCATCCGCTATTTTTGGTTGGAGCGGCGGCGTACTCCGCCACCGGGCTATCAATTCTGGTCGGCCATGTTCTATTACGCCATTTTGCGCGGGTTCATCGGCGAGACCACCCGCGACAATCCCCTGCACTGGGTCCATTACCTCAATCCCCATTGGGGCATCGGGTTTGTGACCCTGATGCAGTGGTTCACACCCCCGATTCTGGTGTTCACCGGCATCATGATGCGGAGGACTTGGCGGAAGTCGGCCCAGACCCATTTGGTGGAGCAGGATATGGCAATGGAGCCCTCGCACTAACACTTTGAGGTTGCGGGGTCTGGCCTTCGACAATCACGGGCGTGCCGATATCGGCAAAATGCCATAGCCATTCGGCTTCGGGCGGCTCGCCGGTGGCACCGTGAGGCCCGGTTGCGGTGGGCAACTGGACGCAGCCGTGGCTCACGGCACGCCCAAAGCGGTGGTTCCACCAAGCGCCATGAAACGCGATGGCCCCATTAAAATATTGGGCATAGGGCACGTGCTCAACATCCCAATGATCGGGCGAATGGGGATCGCCGCCCACCATATGATCGTCTTCCACCCGGCGGTAGATCCAAAAGGTTCCGGTGGGCGTAGACCAACGGGGCGCAACGCCTGTGGAAACGGCCATAGTCCGCACCGCGTGGCCATTTTCCCACGCGGTCAGCGTTTGCGTGCTAAGATTGACGACCAAGGCCCGCCCATCATCAATGGACAGCTGCTCAGCGGTCGCGGTTCCCCGAATTCTGATGGCGACCTGACTCTTTTCCGGCCATCCGGGGTTCGGCATAATAAGAAAGTGGTGGGGACCGTGGGCGACAACCCGCACCGCTGTAGCGGGGGAAATGATCAAGTGGCGTGTCACCCAATCGGCGGAGACCGCGCGCGAGGTCGTAAGGTTAACCGGTTCCTTAATGCCGACGCGATGAGGAACGGGTCCCAACCGGACCTCCATCGCTGTCATGGCGGCCGGATCGCCGTGCGGCGGCCCGGGATGCGAAAGTGAGATGGTGAGGAGCGCGAGCGCGCTCAACGTGATCCACAGTAGCCGAGCTTGATTGTTCATCCTACACCCTGGATGGCCAAATTTGGAGCGCTCGGGAAAGGAGGCCCCATGGCAAACGTTACAGTGCTATTCTTCTCGTACGCGGCCGATCGTATGAGTGGCCGCCAGGCATCGTATGACCTGCCCGAGGGGATGACCATCGGTGCGTTTTTCTCGACGCATGTGGCTCCTAAGCTGCGGGAGTCCATGGAGAGCATGATGTTTAGCATTAACGAGGAGTGGGCTCCGCCCGATTACGTACTTCAGGACGGCGATCGGCTGGCGGTCATTCCCCCGGTGAGCGGAGGCTAGCGACATGGACATTTTTCGGGTCCAAAAAGACCCCATCAATGTGGACGAGGCGCTGAAGGCGATTTCCGATCCCGCCGCTGGCGGCCAAGCGCTGTTTTTGGGCACGGTGCGAAACAACTTCGAAGGCCGGGCTAGCCTGGGGCTATTTTACGAAGCCTATCGGGAGTTGGCAGAAAAGGAAATGGCGCGGATCGGCCGGGAGATTAAAGACGAGTTTGGGGCGTTGCACGTCGCCATGGTCCACCGTGTAGGGGATTTGGCCCTCACGGAGACGGCGGTGGTGGTCGCCGTCTCGACTCCCCATCGGGCGGAAGCGTTTAAAGCCTGCCAAGCGGGCATTGACCGGATTAAAGAACGGGTACCCATTTGGAAGAAGGAGCGTTGGGCGGACGGCCAGACCGCCTGGCATCGTGACCCCGAGGCTTAGGCCAGATGGAACACCTCTTTGACCCGACGAACATTGGCGCGGCTGACCGGCACCTCACTTTCCCGTTTGTCCTTTATTTTTAGGAGATAGGTGCCGTTGAAGTGCGGCATGATTTCTTTGACATAGCGTGTATGCACGATGAAACTGCGGTGCGTGCGGATGAACGTGGAGGGCAGCCGATTTTCCAACTCGCCCAAGGTGAAGCGGGTGGGTTTGCGTCCGTCACGGGTGGCCACATAGATGGTGTCGAGTTCCGCTTGAATGTAGCAGATCTCCTCAATTGGCACCGGGGCGGTATGGCCATTTTGGTCGCAAGGCACCCATTCCAAGAGCTCCGCCGTCTCCTCTTCAGGGCCCTCGACAGGAGTCATGCCGGCGGTCAACCGCCGGATGGTTTCGGAAATCCGCTCGGGGCTGACCGGCTTCAAGAGATAGTCGACCGCTTCCACCGAGAAAGCGTCCAGCGCATACTCCTCGTAGGCGGAGATAAAGACCAGCTTCACGCCCCGTTTGGCCGAGCTTTTAAGGGCGGCACCCAGAGCCATGCCCGACTCGCCCGGCATGGAGACGTCCAAAAAAATCACATCGTAGTCAATCGCGGCAATGAGCGTGCGGGCTTCTTCAGCACTGGCGGCTTCGCCCACCACCTGCACCACACCTTTATGCGGCTCCAACAAGTAGCGCAGTTCCATGCGCGCCGGCGCTTCATCCTCCACAATTAATGCCTTAAGCGGTAACATCGCGGTCCTCCCTTATCGGTATGGTGATGCGCACGGTGGTCCCGGCCCCTTCTTTGGATCGAAGCCTTAGATGGTATTCCGGGCCGTAGAGTCCCATCATCCGCTCGGCAACGTTGGAAAGCCCCAACCCCATGCCGCTGCCCCGGCCCATCTCAAATATTTCGTACTGCTTGGCTTTGGGTATGCCGACTCCATTGTCGGAGACATAGATGACCAAGTGGGTGCCCAAGAGACGCGCCGTAACGCTGACCGTTCCCGGCGTTCCGCGTTGGCTCAGCCCATGAACCACGGCATTTTCCACCAGTGGTTGCAGCGTCAGCACCGGAACCGGCACCTCCATGGCCCGAGGATCCACCCTCAGACGAAAGTGGAGACGATCGCCAAAGCGGGCCTGTTCTAAGGTGAGATAGGTGTTGACGTAATCAATTTCATCTTTCAATGGGATGGTCGGGCCGCGATGCTGCAGTGAGCGGCGAAAGAACGCGGCCAATCCAATTAACAGCTCGCGGGCCCGATCAGGTTCGGTGCGCGAAAAGGCAATGATGGTATTTAGCACGTTGAATAAAAAGTGCGGCCGAATCTGGGCCTGCAGCGCTTCCAAGCGGGCATCCGCGGCTAAGGTGCGCTGGCGGTCGGCTTCCACCACCTCCATAAGGAGGGAGAGCATTTGCGCGATGCCTTCCGCATGTTGCAAAATGCGGCTCGGCAAGACCCGGTGGGTGGCAACATAGAGTTTGATGGATCCCACCGATTGGCCGTGGGACACCAACGGGGCGATGACCACGGTGCCTAAGTCGCATTCGTCATAGGAGCCCTTCAGTTCCGAGGTGTCCATAATCCGAATGCTCCGGTCCGCCATGGTGCGGCGGGTGGTTTCAGACAACAGGCTTCCCGGTTGGTGTTGCGGACAGCGCTTGCCTGACCAACCTAAAACCATTTGGGTGTCGGTGATGGCCACGGCATCGACTTCGGCGGTGCGCTGCACAATATCCGCCAAATGCTGAGCGGTCTCGCGGTTTAGACCCTGACGCAGGTGGGGCAGCGCTTGGTTGCCGATTTGAAAGGTGGTTTCAGCTGGGTCGGGCCCGGTGGGGCCCTCGTCGAGAGGCTTGGCGGCCGCATCGTGGCGCCCTAGTCGATATGCGGCAATCGCGCAGGCCAGCGAGATGGCAATAGCCACCCAGGGCCATGGGAAGGCCAGGTGAAGCGCCAGACACACAGCCATCGAGAGCCAGGCAATCAGCCACAAAATTGTTGATCGCATCTCAGATTAACTCCGCGCCCCGGCGGGCCATTTCGACCAGAGCCCGGTCGCTGTCGCCGGGATTTACGTCCACGCCCTTAACCCCGTCGGCGATAACCCAGGTCTTAAATCCTTCCTTCAGGGCATCGAGCACGGTGGCGCGCACGCAATAGTCCGTGGCCAGTCCCGCGACATAGACCTCGGTCACGCCGTTCTGGCGGAGAAAGTCCGCCAAGAGCAGGGTGCGTTGCCCGCCTTCGCTCAAGAGCCCCTCAAAGCCGCTGTAGGCATCCTGGTCTTCCCGGAATCCCTTGTGAAATTGGGGCGTATCCGCCGGCAGCCACAAGTCAGGGTGCAATCGGAATCCCGGTGTCCCGACCACGCAGTGGGGAGGCCATGGCCCACCCTGCGCCTGAAAGGAGACATGATTGCTGGGATGGGCGTCCTGGGTTGTCACAATGAGCTGGTGGTCATGGTGAAAGCGATTGACCCAATCTTGAATGACCGGGACTACCTGATCGCCATTGGTCACGGCAAGCGCCCCTCCCGGGCAAAAGTCGTTTTGCAGATCCACGATGATTAAGGCTTTTTGCGGCATTCCTGATACACCTCCTAGAGCGGACTGAAGGCGGCACTCATCATGCCAAAGTAGGTAGGACAATCATAACCCAAATGACGGGCTTGAAAACGATGGCCTAAGGCACCGGCTAAAATCACCATTTGCCAGAGCGCGTCAGGCTTGGCATCCTGAACCCAGCTCATGTCGACGGCCACGAGTTCCGCCCAATCCTGACGCATAACCACGTCCTGGAACCAGGTGTCAAACGCCGCGGCGGCCGGATGGAAGCCATAGGGCCCCTCGGCATTGTGGGCATGGGCCATGTCAGCCGAGGCGATCAACCAGACGGGGTCGGGATGGCGTTCCAGCACGGTGCCCAGCATTTGGCCAAACGCGAAAAGACGACCGAGTGGCCACATGCGGCTCGGTGTCATGACCACCGTGTTTAAATCGGCGACCGCCCCGGATAGAAAATGCAAGGGGACTTGGGCACCCCAGTCGAGGGGCAACTGGCAATGGGGACCGTTTGATGCGCCAGCGGAGAGGGCCGCCATGGGGAATCCGTGACCTTCCGCTTCTTGAAGAATTGACCGCGCCAAGGGGCGATTCACGGAGAATACCTCTACCAGCGGGGTGTCCGTTTCGTCCAAGACGCCACGCACCGTTTCCGAATCAGAAATCGTCATCATGTTCTCCGCACGAATGCCATGCGGGGTGAGAATGACCGCGGTGCGGGCAGGATTTTCCCCGAGAATACGGGCCGCCTGTTGAAGTCCTTCGGTTACCGTTTGAAAGCGGGGGAAGTCCGGGTCGCGGATTTCCGGTACCGCCTGGGAACCATGCGGCATCAGAGCGCAAGCGACCAGTGCCATGATGTCCTCCTTCACGAGGTGGAATTTTCTCTATGTTACCAGAACGGCGCCCGCCGTGAACAATTTTTGCCTGGGCGCCGTCCGGCTTAAGCGGTGCAGCGGGAGGCCAGACGCGCAATGTCGATATCCAGCCAGAGAGACCATTCACGGCGCAATGTGCGGATCTCGTCAAGGAGCTGCCAGGCCTGATGATAGAACGTCTGATAGATCGTCCACCAGCTTTCGGCTCCATCAACATCCGTCTGACGGCCAAAGGCGGCATCGACAACGATGCGCTGACGTCCTCCCGGAACGTCATAGGGGGCGGTGCTGTCAGTCATGCCAATGCCCAGCTGCGGAAGCACCACATGATTAACCCTGGAGGGCTTGAGGGCGTCATGATAGAAGTGAACGGTATGGCCTTGCATAAGCGCCGTTTCGCCGAATCGGCGGATGAGTCGGCTGGACATGCCAGGCAGTCCATTAATTAAATGCAAGGAGAGGTCGAGACGCGAAAAGCTGTCCGCTAAAAAGCGTTGATCCGGCCCATCGGCCGTCAAGGGGCTGCCGAAGCTGTGAATGTCGACCGGATGGCTGGAGAACGCCCGTTGTCCTAAGAGCTGGTTGCGCCAGTTCCGCACCCAGGGCTCCACGGATGGCACCGGTCCTTGAGCTGCCAATTCATATTCTGCCATGGCGGCCGCGCAACCCACCAAGCATTGCTTGATGCGCGCCTGATATTCTTTTATGGTGCGATCGACATCCGATGGCAACTCAGGACCCACCATCAGCGACTCGACGCTTACGTTGCCGGATGGGGTCACACGACGGGCGATTTCACCAGAGATCCAGGCCACGCCTAAGGGTCGGAGGACCACCCCGGTTAGTGCCTCGGGATCGTAGACGGAGTGCCAGCGTGCGATGTGCGCACCGCGTTCGGCGTAGGTGTCGGCGATGCGATCTAAGATGGTATGCGAGGGGCCATAGAGCACCACCAATTTTTTAATGCCGGATAGGTGTAGGCCATAATAAGCGTGGTATCCCAGCGCGGTTTCCGCTTCTAGCCACAGGTCAGATACGGGGAAGCTCAAGGTGATCACTCCTTGTGACAATGTACGGCATCATACGCCTGGGCCTCCTAAAAGGTGAGATGGGAACGTATACTAGGTGAATAATCCGGGCGGAGGTGAAAAGTTGGGACATGGCATACGACGCACTCGCATCGCGGCGGTAGTGCTCCTAACAGCCGTCCTCGCCTTCGTCCGCTGGCCGCCAATTCCCCCTTCTCCCCAAGCCTTGCTGATGATGCCCATTTCCGCCTTTGGCCCGTTTAACACGCGCATGAATCACGGCTACGAGGGAGTCGACCGGGTATCGCCGATCGTTCCCACCTCGTATTCCGTGCTGCATGCGCCCCGCCTTATCGGCCTGCAGTTCGTGGGGGATGCCGCGGCCAACCTCAAGGCCGACCATTTTGACATCCGCATTTCCGGGCCTGGCTATGCCGATGTCCGCTATGCACCCAACGTTTTTTTGCACGGCTTCGTCGGCGTACGCCTGCGCCATCCGCTTAGGCCCGGCGTCTATCACTTGAGCTTTCATGTCACAGGATTTAACATGCACCGCCAGCGGTGGACCATCACGGTACCTCGGAGAACGGTTCAAATACCGGCGGAATCCGCCAACAATAAACTCAGCATAGACGCATTGAACACGCTCCGCCGCACCTTGGGCTTGGCGCCGGTGGTTTGGAACCCCCAGCTAACCTTGGCTTCGGAGGCCCACACCCGATACCTCGCCGTCAATGGCTATAACCGGCCGTCGTTCCACATGGAGAGCCCGAACCGGCCCGGGTATACGGGCCGCGCTCCCTGGACGCGCGACGCCCGTTTTGGCTGGCCCACGGAGGTGACCGCAGAGGTGGGCATTGAGGGAGGAGAGGCCGACACCGGTGAGGACTTGGTGCAGGACTTGGCGGACACCATCTATCATCGCCTCTCCCTCTTGTCCGACAATGTCTGGGCCGTGGGGGCGGCATCGCATGGCGGTGAGTTTGCTTCTCAAGTCATGGATTTGGGTTACGGATATCGAAGCCGGTTGCCGCTGGCCATTGTCTATCCCTATAACGGGCAACCCGGGGTTTCGCGCTCATGGGTCGATATTGAGTCTCCCGATCCCGTCAAAGGCGGCTTTGGTAAAACCTTTGGCTATCCCATTACCGCCGACTTTCCCACGGTGCAGACGCTGACCCAAGTCCACGAAGCCCTCTACAACCAAGGACGGCGGGTAAAGGTAGTGCTGGATCCGCCGTCTAAAGGCGACATGGGAGATAACCAGGTGGGACTGGTGCCGTTACAGCCCCTCAAGCCGGAAGCGGTGTATACCGTGCACCTGGTGGGATGGGCTCGCTTCTACGACGGCACTACCAGCCGCCTCAGCATTCATTGGGTGTTTGCGACCGGCCGTTCGAGCCAGTCGCTCGCAGCCGCGGTGACGTCCGGGCGACGGGTGGTCATCGCCGACGTCCAGGCCGGTTCTGGCACCTTTGTGGCCAATCAACCGGTGACGCTCTACCGGCGGGTGTTAGGAAACCACTTAACAAGGGTAAAATCAGGGAGAACAAATCAAGAGGGAAGGTGGACCGTTACGCGACAGACGCCAGCGCCCGGCTATTATGAAGCAGTCAATCAAAGCGGCAACGCCGTGATTTTTTGGTGGGGACGCCATGGATCCTGATTTTCCCGTCAACACCGGGGTTCTTCAGAATGGGATGCGTCTCGCTTACATAGAAACTGGCTCGGGGGAGCCGGTGACTCTCTGGATTCACGGCATGGGCTCGTACAGCGAAACCTTTCACCACCTCTTTAAGGCCCCCGACCTCGCCGGCCGCCACATTGCGCCCGATATGCCGGGATTCGGCCACTCGGACCATCTGCCGCGCGTGCACACCCTGAACGACTATGTGGAGGCTGTCGTCGGATTGATGGATGCGCTGAATATCCCGCGCGCCATCATAGCCGGGCACTCTTTTGGCGGCATGGTGGCGGGCGAGACGGTCATCCGCCATCCGGAGCGGGTAGACGGGGTCCTCTTCGTTTCCTCGGCGGGCTGGTTCTTTCCGGAAAATGCCATGGCGCCCACGCCCTACCCCTGGATTAACCGGATCGGGATTTGGTTTACCGGGATGGAGTTCTTCGGCCGACGCATGATGCAAGCCCTTGGCGTCAATCCCGACACGCTCTCCAAAGCGGACCGCCGCCGCTTCCAATGGGGATGGCGGCATGCTTACGAGATGGCGCGCATGGGCCGTTTCTATGACAGCCCCAGGTTCGCCGATCGCGTCGTGGCGAGCGGGCGGCCGCTTTATGCCATTCACGGGAGCCGAGACCTGCTCTTTCCCATCTCACGGGTCAAGGAGGCAATCTCCGATCGCTTTCCCCTGAAGATTATCGAGGGCGCAGGCCATGTGCCCTTCTACTCCCATCCCAACGAATTTAACCGCGCTCTGGCTGATGGGTTTTCGCATCTCGGGGCGTCCCCGCATAATGGCAGCCAGTGATGCGGGCGATTTCCGGGTCCAACGCCGATAAATCACTCATCGACAAGTCATGGACGCTGGTGTGGCCCATGGTGCGGATAGCGATGGCCATTTCCTTGCGGCAGCTTTCCAAAAAATGATACAGCCCTAGGGCCGCTTTATCCACATGCAGCGGGATGCGGGGATTGGATCGATAGAAGACCAGATCGGTGGGTGGATAGAAGGGCACCGACTGGGTGATTTGGTAATGGGCCAGGGCAAACATGGCGATGGTTCCGAGACCCACGGCGTCCGCACCCATAGCATAGGCCTTGAGAAAGTCGCCGGGTTCGCGAAACCCTCCGGAGATCAAGAGGTCCACGTCATCGCGGGTGTGGGTGGTGTGAAGATGTTTGAGGGCCCGGGACAGGGCCATCAGGCTGGTGATGCCGAAATGATCGGACAGCGTGATAGGGGCGTTGCCGGTAGCGCCCTCGGTACCATCAATGACAATGACATCAACCTTAGCATCCAAGGCCACGTCAATGTCTCCCTCCAGATCATCGCCGGCCCCCATTTTGATGGCAATGGGAATGCCAGGGACGACCGAGCGCAGATATTCCACCACTTCGGCGAGGGTGCTGGGCTCTTTCGGATCGTGAAGATAGAGATCGGCATGAATGATGGGGGCCTGATCGGGGGCGAGATGCATAAGCTGTTTAATCTCCGGTCCCACCCCTTCTGGTGTGGCAATGACGGCGCTTCCCGGCTGAGCGCCTTGTCCCACCTGCACTTCTATCATGTCCGCCTGTCGTAGGATGTCGGGGTCGCGATTCCACGACCACCGGCCAAACTGCAGCACATAATGGGAGGCCAGTTGTCTTTCCTGGTCCAGAAAGGGCCCTTGGCCGGAATTAATCGGAATCTGGCTCCGGCCTGACGCTTGAGCCATCGCCAAGCGCGCTTCCTTAGTGAGGGCGAGTCCATAGGCCATGCCGGAAATGTAAAGGGGCATGGAACAGCGGACAGGCTTATGGCACTTCTTGCCCAAGGTTACGGAAAGATCCACGGGTTCCGTAGCCAGCGCTGGCTTTCGGGCCAATTGTGCGGGGACTAATGCCAAGTCATCGAAGCCATGCACGGGACGCGCCGATCCCATGGGACGGATGACGACGTCGCCCGAGTTGCTGCGTAGCGACGAATAGATGAAATCGATGGGTGGCGTAGAGCGCATGGAGACGTAGAGCTCGGCCAATGTGTCACTCATGGGACGCGTGAGGAGGTTTTCAATCATTTTGCGGGAAAACCAAGGCAGAGCCAACACCAACGCTAAGCCGCCCAAGGCCAACGCAATCAGGGCGGCGATAAGCATCAACCAAAACACACCATCGCCTACTTTCAAGGAAAGTCTTGGGATTAGACTGTCCCGACGAGACGATGATCATCCACTTAGACTTGGTTGAAGCGCGCACCCTGCCAGTAGGTCAGATATAGCAAAAAACCAAAGATGGGGAATACCAGGCAAATGAAAGCCCAGACGGCGACACCGTCCGCGGCGTTATGGCTCGCGTGCTTGGTAACCAGGTACGCTGGCAAGAAGTCGACCACGATCCATAGCAAAATTAGCCAGATAATCATGAGAGTGTTCACTCCTTCGTCCATTTGACACGGCAAATTGCAATAAGCTGACAATTCATCATAGCACCCCGATTACCGGCTTAGCACGACGGGGTGTTGAAATCGCATAACTCGCATGAATTAGAACATCCTAAGCGCCATGGAAAAGCTGATCGTAAAATTATGGGCGGTGCTCATCATCGCGCTTCCGGGAATGGCGTCTCTCATCCCTGGTCATCCCGCACTTACGCCATTAACGCCGCAAGAACAGGCCGTGAAGAGTGCGCTGTTAGGGTTGGTGACGCGTGAAGACCAAGCCGTCTTGGATGGCAACCGCCGGCAGTTGGAGCAGGTATTCCTTCTACCCAAAGCGAAGTCGGCGTTGCGCCACGCAGAAGAACGGCAGGCCTTTCTTGATGCCTGGTCGCGGGCGAGAGGACTGGCCTTTACCGCAGTCTCGGTTTCACTGCGCACCCCGCACATTACGTTTTCGGGTCCGGGTCGGGTACGGGTATTCGCGGTCGTCTCCGAGCGGTATCAGTACCGCTATCACGACAGTCGGGCCTTAGACGGATTTGGACTAGGCATCCGCCATGATTATCTTCTTGAAGAATCCCAAGGCCGCTGGCGCATCGTCGGCGACGATTTCACGGATCCCTTGGATCAGAATACCCGAGTATCTGGTACGGCCAACCCCGAGTCGCAATTAGTCCCATCTCCCGGTGCGGTGCCGTCATTGCCATTGGCGCCGGGCGCCGCCAAAGCGGTCGCGTATGCCGACCGGTATTGTGGTGCGGCCCCAGGTTGTCAGAATCAGGGCTTCTATAATCCGGCGTACAACAACTTCAACGGGGACGGCGGGGACTGCACGAATTTTGTCTCGCAGGCTCTTCGGGCGGGCGGATTTCGTGAGACGTCCGAGTGGAATTATGACCGTTCGCGGGCTGAGGGGTCGCGGGCTTGGACCAACGCCCGAGGCCTCTTTGATTTCTTGGAGGGCTCGGGGCGGGCGACCATTCTCGCCCATGGCCGGTTTTCTGCGGTGGCCCGGCCCAATGCACGGTATCCGCGCAGTGCCGCCGGTGAGCTGCGTCCCGGCGATATTGTTTCGTATATCGAGCGCGGACGCGCCGTGCATTCCGCCATTGTGGTCGGCTATGACTCGCATGGGGTGCCGGTGGTTGATTCCCACACCAGCGACCGCTATCACGTGCCCTGGGATCTGGGATGGGACTACCGCACCTACTACTACTTTTGGCGGGTGCATTACCCGACGCCCAAGCCTTAGTGTGGGGGGGGGGGGAGTTCGTCCAGGCTTAACCCGGTGCTCCGGACCAGCACCTGGGGCGCAGGTGCTGGCGCGGACCCGGGAACTTGAACGCTCGCTATTTTAGGTATTGATCAAACCACTCGGTGAAGGTGTTGAGTCGAAAGATCCGGTGCCAAGGCTTCCCGTTTCGGCTCATTCCGTGAAATTCGTCAGGGTAGCGAATGAACTTGACTGGGGCTTTGTTGAAGTACTTCATGGCCGTATACAACATTTCGCCCTGTTCGATCGGGCACCGCAGGTCGCCTTCCTGATGCTCGATAAGGAGCGGGGTCGTGATATTCTCCACGTACGTGATGGGACTTTGCTGGCGGTACCACTCATCATTGCCGCTCCACGGCCACACATTGTCGGCCCGTTGGATCCAGTGCCATCCCAGGTCACCGGTGCCAATCATGGTTTTCCAGTCAACCACGGACCGCATGGTAATGGCGGCCTTGAAACGATCGGTGTGCCCGACAATCCAGTTGGTCATATAGCCGCCATACGATCCGCCCAGCACGCCCAGCCGATCGGTATCAATCCAGGTCTCCTCGTTGATCGCGGTATCAAGCGCCGCCATCACATCCTGAAAGTCGAGATTGCCCCATTCCGGTTGAATGGCGATGCAGAAGTCGCGTCCATAGCCCTGCGAACCACGCGGGTTGGAGTAGACAACGCCGTAGCCGTTGGCCGCGAGCCATTGAAACTCGAAGAAGAAGGCTTGGGCGTACATCATCATGGGGCCGCCATGGATTTCAAGCGCTGTTGGCGCTTTTTCACCGGGCTTCAATCCCACCGGCTTCATCACCCAACCGTCCACTGCGGGTCCGTTGGGCGCGTGAGCCGTAAATCGCCGCGGTTCGGCGAGCTCTAACTGATTCAGCAGTTCCTGATTGGGGTTGGCCAACACCGTGGCTGTCTTCTTGGCCTTTAAGTCAAGCCAGACGATTTGGCCCGGATTGAGCGGCGTGCTGGTGGCTAACGCCGCGAATTTGCGGTCATGGCTGACGTCGTAGCTGTAGAAGACTTGATCGGCCGTCGTAACCAATTCCACGTGGTTGTCTTCGAGACCCACTCGAGCGAGCTCTGTAGTGCCGTTTCGCGACGTCAATATAAAGAGGTGCTGTCCATCCGCGTCGAAACGGAGCGGATTGCTGCCGGGCGCGGGCATGTCCGAGATAGACACGTCGGAGAATGGCCGATCCCATTGAGCGGCGATGCGCCTGGCCTCCCTACCGTCCAGATCGGTGCGGTATAACCCGACGTTGTCGTAGCCTAAGTCGTCGTGGTTGCTGGCTAAGAAATAGATGGTGTGGCCATCGGGCGCAAAGATGCCGCCGCTGGTGCTCAGCGGGTCGCGGGAGAGGGCGCGGGGCGCCTCGGCGCCGGACAAATCAATAAGGTACAGCAGCTTTCGGGAACCGTTTCGGTCGTAATCCTCGCCGTAGCGGCTCGCCGTTAACGCCCAGCGCCCGTCGGGGCTCACACTGAGGCTGGCGTGCCGCATTGGCCCGTGGGTCAGCTGGCGCGGGACGCTGCCTTCAGCAATCGCTTGCACAACCAGATGTGGGCGCTTCTTGGTGTAATAGCCGACGCCGTCCAGCTTGTGGTACTGCTCGGTGATCACTTTGACGCCTCGGTTGAATTTGACGTAGGGCGCGTCGTCTTCCGGCGCATCCTCCGCTTCAATGCCATCAGGGCCGATGAGAGCGATGTAAAGAAGGGTTTGGGAATCCGGAAGCCATCGAAACTCTTCCACGCCACCTTTGATATGCGTGACCTGTCGCGCTTCACCGCCATCGGTAGGCATTAGCCAAATTTGGCGCGTGCCGCTGCGCTTCGACAAGAAGGCAACCCAGGCACCATCCGGTGAAAAGGCCGGACTAGTGTCGGTGGTTCCGCCCGTGAAGCGCCGTGGCGAGGCCCCCGGCTCTACAACCATGAGCCAGCTGTCCGTGGTGTTTTGCTCGCGGTTGGCTTGTTGTTCCTGATACACCACCTGATGGCGATGTGGATGAACGGCGACATGGCCGACTAGGTGAAAGCCAAACAGGTCTTCCGGTGTGATTTTGCGCATGCTGCAGCCCCCTTGTGATACCATTTTGTTAAGAGTTCGCTGATGGTTAGACGAATCCTTTCTCGGAGAGGGGTTTGCACGATTTTTTCATACCTTCGGCACGTGCTCAGCCAACGAGAACCGGCGATTGATACCTGGGGCAAGCCTGCCGCAGTCATGGTTCTGATTGCCGAGACGCCGAAGCCGGCGTTGCTGCTTATTCGCCGCCCCGACCATCTCAGTTCGCACGCCGGACAAATTGCCTTCCCGGGAGGCCGCTTCGAGTCTACAATTGATCAGAATTTATGGCAGGCGGCGCAGCGTGAAACGGAAGAGGAAGTCGGCATCCAAGTGCCGCAAGATCGCCTCTTGGGATTTCTGGACCCGGTACATATTCAGGTCAGCGGTTTTACCCTATTGCCCGCCGTGGTGGGGCTGGAGGAACGCCCCTTGGTCCAGCCGGCATCGGATGAAGTGGCTGACTACGCGTGGGTCGCATTGAGCGATTTGGCTCAAGTGCGCCGCGAGCGGCCCCGCATTATCGGCAATCTCACCTATCAAATGGCGGAGTTTCCCCTGTCGTTCGGCCTTCTTTGGGGCGCCACCGCCCGTGTGGTTGATCAGCTTATTCAAACGGTGCAGGGGGGAACGCCATGGTAGAGATTCGCCGCATCAGCGATCCTGACGGCTTGGTTGGTGTTTCGCGCTTGGAGGCGGAGATTTGGGGAGCTTCTGATCCCACGCCTGTAGCTTTATTGACGGTCTTTTCCCATCGGGGCGGCGTCGTGTTGGGCGCCTTTCATGACCAAACGCTGGTTGGCGTGGTGGTTGGATTCCCTGCCATCGACGAGGCCGGTCGGCTCTACCTGCATTCGCACCTTTTAGGCGTGCTTCCTACCTATCGCCGCCAGCGTCTGGGAGAGCGCCTTAAACGGGCTCAGTGGGATTTCGCGCAGAATCATGGATTTAGCTATATTGGCTGGACTTACGATCCGCTGCTGGCGGCCAATGCGTGGTTCAATCTCGCGGTACTAGGGTCACGGGTGGCCGGACTGCAAGCGAATGTATATGGGGAGCTGGGAGATCGTTTAAACGGCTCCTTGCCCACCCATCGTTTCTGGGTCGCGTGGAACCCGGCCTGGAGCGGCGGAACGGGGGACCAGGCGCCCGCCACTCGGGTTGCCATTCCCGAAAATGTGGCTCAGTTGCGAGAGCGGGATCCCGACCAAGCTCGGATTCAAGCCGACGACTTTTTTCGCCAGGCCGAGACGCTGTGGGAATCCGGGCTTCGCGTGGTTGGAGTCGAAAAACAGGGCGAGCAAGTCAATTATCTTTGGCAAGAAGGGGGGCGACGCGGTGAAAATTGAGCAGGTTCACATGGACTTTGTGGAAATTCCGTTAAAAACGCCGTTTCAAACCTCCTTTGGCACCGAAAGCCGCAAAAGCGCGTGGCTTCTTGCTGTGCGCGCCGAGGGCGTGACAGGATGGGCTGAATCGGTGGCGGACGTGGAACCACTGTACAGCGAAGAGACCCATGCCACGGTCTACTTTGCCTTGAAAAACCATCTGCTGCCGCGGCTGTTTGGGGTGGAAATCGACAGGCCGGAAGCGGTGGATGCCATCCTCTCGCCGGTTCGCGGCAACCGCATGGCCAAGGCGGCCATCGAGATGGCCATATGGGATTGGTTTGCACGGAGCCGGAATCTCCCGCTTTGGCAGCTGTTGGGCGGTGATCCGGGCCGCATGCGCATTCCGGTGGGAGTGTCGATCGGCATTCAACCGTCAGCCGAGCATTTAATCCGAGTCGCCGAGTGGTATTTGGAACAAGGCTACCGGCGGCTCAAAGTCAAAATTAAGCCCGGAACGGACTTGGAGCGGTTGGGACGTCTCCGCGCGGCGGTGGGGGATGCGGTGCCGATTATGGCCGATGCCAACTCCGCCTATCGTTTAAGTGATCTCGAGCACCTTAAGTCGTTTGATGATTTGAATCTGATGATGTTGGAACAGCCGCTGGCTGAGGACGACATCATCGATCACCGCCGTTTGGCCGAGGCCCTCAGGACTCCCATTTGTCTCGACGAAGCCATTCGTTCCGATGAGGATGGGCGCAAGGCGATTGATTTGGGCGCATGCTCGATCATCAACATAAAAGTGGGCCGGGTTGGCGGACACACCGTGGCGCGGCGCCTGCATGATGTGGCGGAGGCCCGGGGCGTGCCTGTCTGGTGTGGCGGGATGCTGGAAATGGGGATTGGCCGTGCCCATAACCTTCACCTGAGCACCCTGCCTAACTTTCGGCTGCCGGGAGACACGTCGGCCAGCGACCGATACTTTATCGAGGATTTAATCGAACCGCCTTTTCGTTTAAATGCGGACGGAACGCTTAGCGTACCGGAAGGTCCGGGAATTGGCGTGGAGCCGGACGCGCGCCGCCTTGAACGCTTCAGCACCCATCACGAGCTTTTTTCGGCAACGGTCCAGAGCAAAGGAGGTGGCATTCCCCATGGCACATCCGTCAGCTTCTAGCGCCATGCGGCAATGGTTACAAGAGTTGGTCATGATTGAATCGCCCTCCGGTGACGCCAAAGGCGTACAAGATGTGATGGAGCGGATTGCCGAGGTATTAGACGGTACGGGACGAATACGCTGGGAAACCACCCCGATGGGACCGATACTGCAAATTTCCCGCGGCAGCGGGGGAGCCCTCCTCTTAGGGCATGCGGACACGGTATGGCCCCAGGGAACATTAAAGGACATGCCATGGCGCGATGAAGGCGAGTGGGTGTATGGACCCGGAGCACTCGACATGAAGGCAGGCTTGGCGTTGGCCATGGCGGTCATTCGGGATTTGCCGGAGACGGTCCCCTTTCGCCTGTTGGTTACCCCCGATGAGGAGGTGGGCAGCGAGGCCAGCCGAACCGCTATTGAGGAGGCGGCTCAACTGGCGCCGCTCGTGCTGGTGTTGGAATCGGGGATGCCGGGTGGGGCCATTAAGGTGGGCCGGGCTGGAGTCGGAGACTTCCGTCTTTATGTCCGCGGGATCGAGAGCCATGCCGGGCTCGATCCGGATCGCGGGGCGAGTGCGATTCGGGAATTAGCCCATCAAATCTTGTGGTTGGAAGGACTCGAACAAAAGGTGCTGGGAACTACGGTGAATGTGGGAGTGGTATCGGGCGGGACCCGCAGCAATGTGGTGGCCGGGAAAGCCGAGGCCCACATTGACGTGCGTGTGACGACCCGGACCGAAATGGATCGGATTCGGGCCACCTTGGAAGCGCCACCCCGATTTGATCCCAACTGCCAGGTGGAATATCAGGGGGGCATCAACCGTCCGCCGATGGAACCCACAGCAGATAGCGCCGTATGGGTGGAGCGCGCTCGGCGCATTTGGTCCTCGGTGGCGGGCCAACAATTAGCCGGCGTGCGGGTGGGCGGCGCCAGCGACGGCAATTTTACCGCCCGGTTCACCCCGACGCTGGATGGGCTGGGGGCGGTCGGGATAGGAGCCCATGCAAGGGGGGAGGGTGTGGAGTGGCGCTGGATGGAGCCGCGCCACGCGCTCTTGACGCAACTCATCTCGGAAGCGGGGCGTAAAGCATGACAATCGCTGTGTACGGGGACCGAAAGCTGCACCAAGGGTTGGTGGAGGCGCTAGCGGCGCGAGGATTCACCGAGCCTGTTGGCTGGGTAGAGGAAATGGGGCCGGAACAGCGGGCCCAAGTCGAGATTTTATTTGGCTGGCGGATACCTCAATCGGTGGTGGACGCTTGTCCCCGGCTGGCCTGGATTCAGGGCGCGGGCGCGGGCGTGGATTGGGTTCTTCCGTTGAAGCTGCCTCCCCAGGTGGTGGTCACGCGCATTGTGGACCAATTTGGGCCCGACATGGGGGAATTCGCTCTGATGGCGGCGCTGGCCTGGGTTAAGGAGTATCCCCGCATTTTGAAGCAGCAGGCGGATCGCCAATGGACGCCCTATCTCGTCGGACAACTGGCCACCAAGGTGGTGGGGGTGCTGGGGGCCGGGTCCATTGGGCGCCACATTGCTGAGATGTTTCGGCCATTGGTCCGTGAGGTGCGGGCCTTGGGCCGTCGGCCGCCCGAAATTCCCGGGATTCAAGGATTTGGGGCGGCCGACGCTCTCCATTTCTATCACGGGCTGGATATTTTAGTGATGGTCTTGCCGCATACGCCCGACACCTATCACCTGGTGGGTGGAGAGGAAATCGGCCGGATGAATCGCGGGGGTTATCTCATCAACGTTGGCCGTGGAGCGGTATTGAACGAGAGCGCGCTCATTGCTGCGGTTCAGAGCGGCCAGCTTTCCGGCGCCTGTTTGGACGTGCACGAAACGGAGCCCCTTCCGTCGGATTCGCCCCTCTGGACATTGCCTGGGGTGACGGTGAGCCCTCATATTTCTGGGCCGAGCCGCCGTACCGGAATGGCGGCGGTGTTTCTTGAGAATCTTTCGCGCTATCGCCAGGGGTTGCCTCTCGTGGGACAAGTCGATTTAGCGCGGGGATATTAACTTGAAGACCATTTATGCGCTCATTGGCCCGAGTGGTACCGGGAAAAGCCACCGGGCCTCTATGGTGGCGGTTGACAAGGGTACAGAGGCCATTATCGACGATGGCTTGCTGATTTATCGCGGACGGATCGTAGCCGGCCGCTCAGCCAAGCGCGAGGCGACCCGCACCGCCGCGGTGCGCCGGGCGATCTTTGATGATCCAGAGCATCGAAGCCAGGTCGCTCAAGCGGTGGCGTCGCTCAATGCGGATAGTGTGTTGGTGTTGGGGACTTCGCGTCACATGGTGGAGCGCATTTTAACGGCTCTGGGGCTCGAAGATATTCCCATAGAATGGGTTCCCATTGAAACAGTGGCCTCGCCTGATGAGCGACGGTTGGCCCAATATATCCGCCAGTCGGAGGGCAAGCACGTGATTCCGGCGCCGACTATGGAGGTGCAGAAATCCTTTTCCGGGTATCTGGTGGATCCGCTGCGGTTCATCTTTCGGAGAAAGGGTCGGCAGGTCGAGGTCGAGAAGTCGATCGTTCGGCCGACCTACTCCAGCATGGGGCGGTTTTACATTGCGGACACCGTTTTGAGCGCGATTGTGGTCCACGCTGGTCATCGCGTGCCAGGAATCGCGCGTGTCTCTCGCGTCATGGTACAATCTTCGCAAGATGGCATCCTGATTCAAGTAGATGTGACGCCGGCTGTGACCCGCAATTTGTTCAGCCTGCTCCGCCAGGTGCAGGCGGAGATTCGCCAAGATATCGAGATGATGACCTCGATTAATGTGCTGGGAGTGCGGGTGGAGACGCGTCGCATTCTGATCGGGCCAAGCTAAAGGAGTGCGACGCATGGCGCGTCTATTGGTGGTTGACGACGAGCGGGCGATTTTGGAACTGGTCACCTATCATCTCACCCGCGAAGGGTATCAGGTAGAAACTGAGGAGGACGGGCGCACGGCCGTGGAGCGTGTGGGGCGCGAGCCGTTCGATTTGGTGATTCTGGACGTCATGTTGCCCGGGCTGTCGGGACTGGAGGCGTGCCGCGCCATTCGCCAGAGCACGGATGTGCCCATTATCATGCTGACCGCGCGCAAGGATGAGGTTGATCGGGTGCTGGGACTGGAATTGGGAGCGGACGACTATGTCACCAAGCCTTTTTCGCCCCGAGAGTTGACGGCGCGGGTCAAGGCTATTTTGCGGCGCAGTGCCAAAGGCCGGGAAGACAATGGCGAGGTCCGGGTGCCGGGACTGGAAATCGACGTCGAGCGGCGCACCGTGCAGGTGGATGGTCAGCCAATCAATCTAACCTTTACCGAGTTTGAGCTTCTGACGATCTTGGCCCGTCATCCGGGCCGCGCCTTTACCCGCGATGAACTGTTGGTCCGGGTCTGGGGCGAGGACTTTTACGGCGACTCCCGCACGGTGGATGTCCACGTCCGCCACCTCAGGGAAAAGCTGCATGAGGACCCGCAAAAGCCCCGATTCATCGAAACTGTGCGGGGTGTCGGGTATCGGTTTGCCCAACCATGAGAACTTTTGGGCGCGCTAACATTGTGCTGGTTCCGGCGGCCCTCGCGCTGGCCACGGTGGGACTTTTGCTCTTGCGCGTGCCGCGCGGACCTCTCTGGGCGGTCTTATGCTTTCTGGTGGCGTGGGTTTGGGTCATTCGCTATCTCCTCACCTGGCGCCAAGAGCGGCGGTTGCTGTCAGAATCGGTGGTGCAACTGAAGGACACCGTTGATCGATGGGCATCCGGCGATCTCCAAGCCCGGGTATATCTTGACCAGGAAGATCCTCTCGACTCGCTGGCTCACGGGATGAATCGCGTGGCCGAGGTGTTGATGGAGCGCACCCGCGACTTGGAAGAGGACAAGAAGCAGCTGGAAGCCATTTTGACCAGCATGGCCAACGGCATCATCATCCTCAACCACGGGCTGACCATTACGCTCATCAACCGAGCGGCCCGTGAAATGTTCCGCATTCAGGAGCCAACGGTGAGCGGCCGCCATTTGCTCGAAGTCATCCGCGATGTCCGTATTGATGATGCGGTCCATCGCGTCACACGCCATGGGGGCAGCGAGACGGTGCAATGGAGCCCGCCTGACCAACCCGGCCTGGTGGTTGAGGCGACGGTGGCGCCGCTGCCCGAAACGCTCGGGGGACAGGGGGCGGTCATCGTTTCCCGCGACATTTCCCTGCAAAGCCAGCTGGACCGCATGCGGCAAGATTTTGTGGCCAATGTGAGCCATGAGTTGCAGACTCCGCTCACCATTATTCGCGGGTTTACCGAAACCCTGATTGACGATCAAGACATTGATGAGGCATCCCGCACCCGTTTTACCCGCCTGATTCATGAGGAAGCCAACCGCATGAGCCGATTGGTGGATGATCTTTTGACCCTGTCACGCATGGAGCACCACTCGCTGCCGTTTAGTCTGGAAGGGGTGGATGTCGCCATGCTGGCGGAATCGGTGGTGTCACGCATGGCTCCTCGGGCGGAGGAAGCCGGGCTCGCTTTGGAAGCGCGCATCCCCTCCGTGTTGCCGCTGGTGTCCGGTGATCCCGACCGGCTTCAGGAAGTGCTGCTCAATCTCGTGCAAAACGCGATTCAGTATACGCCCCAGGGGGGACGGGTGACGGTCGCGGCGCAATCGGATGCCGCCAGCGGCCTGGTGGGAATCTCCGTCAAGGACACCGGCATTGGGATTCCGGCTGAGGATTTACCCCGTATTTTTGAGCGCTTTTATCGCGTTGACAAGGCGCGGTCGCGGGCTTCAGGGGGGACAGGACTCGGATTGGCCATTGTCAAGCACATCATCGAACTCCATCAAGGGCGCATAGAAGTGAATAGTACGGTAGGACAGGGCACGGAATTTGTGGTCTGGCTGCCGCAGCACCGCGAGAACGGAGGGACGGATGGCGAATGAGTTGGGTTTTGACGGTATGTCTGGCGCTGATAGCGATGGCGTCGGGGGCTCTCAGTTCCGGGCGGCACCTTTCGGTGGCGGGGGCGACCAGCGTGCTCGCATATCTTCGCCAGGCGGTCCCGGAGTGGGAGAAAACCCACCCTGGCTATACCGTCTCGCTCTCCGGAGGGGGCTCGGTGGCCGGGCTGGTGGAAGTGAGCCAGGGGCGGGTTGATCTGGGCGTATCGGACATCCCGCCACGGGCGGAATGGACTCAAGGTCGGCAGTTGGTGGCGGTGCCATTAGGAAAACTCCCCATTCTCTTTATCGCCCACCCTGGGGTGAATCCGACGGCGCTTAGTCGCGAGACTTTGGCCGCCCTGTTGGCGGGCCGACGCCGCACCTGGCCGGGGCTGGGCACGAAGGTGCTGGTCATGACGCGGCCGCTGTCGTCCGGCGCACTGAACGTGGTGGAATCGCAAATCTTAAAGGGGCAGCGCATGAGTCCCGAGGCCATTGTGCAATTGTCAAACGGAGCGATGCTGGCCGCCGTGCGGGAAACGCCGGGAGCCTTAGGCTATGTTGAATCCGATCATGCGCCCCGCGGGGTGACCGTGCTGGCTGTCGGGGGCTGCGCATTTAGCGCTCAAAACCCGTCCGCCTGGCCCTACTATACCCGCCCAACCCTCTACTATCGTCCCGATGCGCCTCCCGTGGTGCGGGATTTGGCCGCTTTTCTCGCGCGACCCGGCACCGGTCAGGGGGCAGCATGATGGCTCGAAGCCGGGATGCCCTTCCCGCGCGCATCGCCGGCGCGGGTGCGGCGCTGTTCGGATTGGTCGGGCTGGGCTTGGTGGCGTCCTTGGTGGTGGGTGGCTGGCGGGTACTGGGCGAGCCGGCGGTCGTGGCCAATGTGCTATCCAATTTCTGGGATCCACTTAAGGGTCGTTATGGGCTCGGCCCCTTTGTGGCGGGCACGATCACCGTGTCCGTCATCGCCCTCATGGTAGCCGTGCCTTTGGCGTTGGCCACCGCCGTGGTTGCGTCCCAGAACCTCAGCCGATGGGCCAAAGACATCTTGAGCCGCGGTTTGGATATCCTGACGGCCGTTCCATCGGTGATTTTCGGTTGGTGGGGCATCCAAATGGTGGTTCCTTGGGTCCGGGCTCACACGGGTGGTCCCGGCTTTAGCCTTTTGGCGGCAGGCTTGGTCCTGGCGCTGATGGTTCTTCCCACGCTGGGACTCTTTTTCTTCCACGCGCTGGAGCGAGTACCCCGCACCTATCGTGAAGCCTCGTTGGCGCTCGGAGGCACGCCGGATCAGACCCTCACCAGGGTGGTGCTGCGCTGCGCGCTGCCGGGGTTGGTCAACGGGCTGCTGGTGGGGGTCGCGCGGGCAGTGGGAGAAACGATGGCTGTGCAGATGGTGATCGGAGGCAACACCACCTTCCCGACGGGCGTGGCCGCGCCCGGTGCCACTCTCACCACCCAAATCGTGACGGACATGACGGCCTTTCCCCCCGGGACCCGCGGTCACGCTGTCCTCGATGTGATGGCGCTCTTGCTGATGGTGGGGATGTATGTGCTGGTCCGGCTGTCGGAGCGTTGGGGGGCGAGCGCATGAGACGGGGACGCACGCTGCATCATCTGGCCTGGTTGTTGATGCTGGTGGCGCTGGCGGGATTTGTGCTGGTCTTGGCCAGTGTGTTGCTAAATGGGTGGCCAGACTTGACTTGGCATTTTCTCTCGTCATGGCCCGATGCAGCTGCGGGCGGCGATGGCATTTTGCCCGAGCTCATCAATACCACAGTGATGGTGGGCCTGGCGCTCGTGATAACGGCACCGTTGGGCCTTATGGTGGCGGTGTATCAAACGGAGTATCGCCAGCGGCGGCGCCCGCCCCTGGAACGGGTGCGCGGTACCTGGCTTGCCGCGCCCACCATTGTCATTGGCTTGGTCGTCTATCGGGTAGCGGTGGGATGGTTTCACTGGCCCATTTCGCTGTTGACCGGGACGCTGGCTTTGGCGGTTATTAACTGGCCGTTTATGGTATCCATATCGGAGTCCGCCCTCGGCGGGGTGCCCGCCAGCTATCGCCAAGCTTCGTTAGCCTTGGGCGCGAGTCGCTTTGAGACCGTCGTCCGGGTTGTCATTCCCGCGGCCGCAGCCCCTCTCATTGAGGGCCTGGGCATGGCCGCCGCCCGCATGGCGGGCGAGTCGGCGGCTCTCATCGTTACCGCGGGGATAAACGTGTCGCGCCATTGGGGGCTTCTGGCCCCCGGGGAAACGCTGGCGGTTCACATTTGGTATCTTCGCACTGAGGGTCTGGCAGCGGGCCGCGATGCAGCCTCCGCCGCGACCGGGGTGGTGTTGTTGACCTTGGTCACGGTGGTGCTCTGGATTAGCCGCAGGATTGCGCGCTGGTTCGAATAGAGAAAGGGGGAGCGTATGGCGCCGGAAATCCGGGTCGAGGGGCTGTCGGTCTGGTACGACCGCCAACGAGCGCTGAAGGACGTATCGCTGAACGTCCGGCCGGGTACGGTCATGGCCTTGATCGGGCCTTCCGGATGCGGCAAGTCCACCTTTTTGCGGGCCATCAACCGCCTCATTGAAGAGAGCACGCCTCGGGCGCGTGTCCAGGGACATGTCCAGGTGGGGGACATCGATGTCTATCATCCCTCCACCGACGTCAACGACCTTCGCCGTCGCGTGGGGATGGTCTTTCAACTCCCCAATCCGTTCCCCTTCAGCATTTTTGATAACGTGGCCTATGGGCCGCGCTTACAGGGCGTGCGCGATGGGCGAACCCTGCGTCGGTTGGTCGAAAACAGCCTGAAGCAGGCAGCCCTATGGGATGAGGTGCGGGGCAAACTGCGCCGTCCAGCGTTAGCCCTTTCGGGGGGCCAGCAGCAGCGGCTTTGCATCGCCCGCGCGCTCGCCGTCAATCCCGACGTGTTGTTGATGGATGAACCTACCGCCTCGCTGGATCCCTTGTCCACCAGCAAAATTGAGGAGTTGGTGGCGGATCTGCGCGGCCGTTACACTATCATTTTGGTGACGCATAATCTACGCCAAGCGGCTCGCATTTCCGATCATACCGCCTTTTTTTCCAACGGCATGGTAATTGAAACCGGGGACACTCGGCAAATATTTACGGCGCCCCGTGAACAGCAAACGGAAGAGTATTTGACTGGCCGCTACGAGGATTAGCGAGGCTGGGGACAAAAAAGAGCTGCGGCAGGGTGCCGCAGCTCTTTCAACTCGCCTTCTCGGCTTTAGCCGACGTCCAAGTCCTCTTCTGCGTCGGTGGTGATTTGGGCGGCCGGCAGGCGGCTCGCCACACCCCAGTAGTAGAAAATGAGACTCAGCACGCCAACCACGATCGAGTCAAGCCAAGGGCCAGAAATCAAGGGGTGCTTCAAGGGCCCGAACGAGCCGATGTAGGTCATAATGCCCATCACGATATAGTACACAATGACCCAAGCTCCGGACTTCCAGTCGCGCTTCAGCCGTTGAAGCGATTCGTGGTTGCGATCCATGAAAGCGAAGTAGAGAATCAGCGACCCGAGGGTCAACGCGATTAAGATGCGGTCGGTGGTCCAACCGGACCAGTACACAATCCAGCTTCCCGCGACAAACGCCAAGGGGGCAATGATAGAGTGCCCGCCCAGCTTAAAGGGACGCGGGTGATCTGGCGCGGACTTTCTGAGCGATGACAAGGTGACTGGCCCCAACACGTAAGTTAGCACGGTGGCTGAGGTGACAGCCGTCACCAGCCCGCTCCAGGAGTGGAAGTTGGCCGGTAAAATCCAGACCACCGCGAGGATGAAGGAGAGCACCAAGGCGGGCCGGGGCAAGCCGGTCCTGGGGTCGACACGGCTGAAAATGCTGTAGAAGTACCCGTTCTTCGACCAGGCATAGCTCATGCGAGCGGTGCTGCTGAGATAGATATTGCCCGTGCCGGCCGGCGAGAGGACCGCGTCGGCGAAGAGCAAGACGGAGAGCCATCCAAAGCCGAGCATAAGAGCCACCGTGGCGAACGGCGAGTTAGAGAGATTCTTGTTGTTCAAAATGGCGCCCCAGCCGTGAGACAGAGCCGAGGCGGGAATGGCGCCCACAAACGCAATTTGCAGCAATACGTAGATAATCGCGCCCAACACAATCGACAACAAAATGGCCAAAGGAACGGTTCGCTGGGGATTTTTCGCTTCACCGGCAAATTCAACCGGTTGGCGAAACCCGAGGAACGAGAACACAATACCGGCTGACGCCACGGCGGTAAAGATCCCATGCGCGCCGCCGGGGCTGGCGCCGGTGATGGAGAAGTTGCTGCCGTGAAGCTGGGTCAACAACAGGACGAGGGTCAGCAGCGGCATGATGAACTTCAGTGCTGTCACCACCGAGTTGACTTTGCCGAAAATGTTGACGCTCCAGTAGTTAATCAGGAAGAAGAGGGCCAGGAACACGATTTCAACCAGAAGACCCCAACCGGTGTAGTTGCCATTGGAGAGGCTCAACGCCGGGATATAGTGGGTGGCGTACTGACGGACGGCCGAAGCCTCAATGCCGGCCACACTGGACGTCGCCAGAAGGTATGCAAAACCGTTTAGATAACCGGCTAAGGAACCATGGGAAAATTCCGGGTAACGGATTACGCCGCCGGAACGGGGCCAGGCTGCACCCAACTCGGCGTATACCAATGCAATGAGTCCGACAGCAACGGCGCCAAAGACCCAGGCAATCCAGGCGTCGGATCCGGCGTAGGCTGCGCCGTAAAAGGCGGAAAACAGCCAGCCGGAACCAATGATGGCGCCCAACCCTAAGAAGGTGAGGTCAGCCAAGTTGAGCTGGCGTTTGAATTTGCCTTGTTGCAAGATGAATCCTCCTTTCAGCTTCTCTTCGACGGCTAGCCGAATGTCGCCTGGTTGACGGGAGATGGCGACATTAAAAGTTAGCCAATCGAATAAAGGGGGGATGCAGAATAATGCGAAGTGCACGTAGATTATTCGACGAAAAAATGCGAATTCCTTCTGGGCGCTAAATTGTTAGGGGGCCAGTAAAGCATATGATCGCCGTGTCCGGGATTGCCCGAACGTTGCTGGGAAAAATGAACCGCATCCAAGAGCACTCTTAGCCCGAGGAATATGAGGGAGCTTTTTTCCTACAGGCTGCGGGCGGCATAACATAAGGTCGCCGCGGCGAATAAGATGGGCACGGGGCCGGCGGCGCTTTTCTTGACGAGCCGTAGGGCCTGGTATACGCTTGCCCCACAGAAATGAGAACCGTCCGACACGGGCGCCGCATCCTCTAGATGGGAAAGACGCTCGAGCCATGCCACGCATTACCATAATAAAAAATAGCGCTCGGAGGTGGACGCGGTGGTCCGGCAATACTTCAGCGACCAACTAGTGGAGTTGGAACAGGAATTGCTGCGCATGGGGGCCCTGGTTGAGGATCAACTGCGGGCGGCCGTGCGGTCGTTGACGGAAAAGAACAGCGCCTTGGCGCGCGAGGTGATTAGCGAGGACGACCGGGTCGATCAAATGGAGATGGACATCGAACGGCGCTGTCTCACCCTGCTTGCGCTTCAGCAGCCCTTAGCGGGCGATCTTCGCATCGTTTCCACGGCGCTCAAAATCATTACCGACTTGGAGCGCATGGCGGATCATGCCACCGACATCGCCAAAGTCACCCTGCGGCTTGCGAACGAGGCTTTTGTCAAACCGCTCATAGACATTCCGGAGATGGCCCGTTTGGCGAGTTCCATGGTGCGTCTGGCACTAAATGCCTATGTGCACCGAAGCATCGAGGAAGCGGCCACTATGATCCGCCTCGATGACGATGTAGATCATCTCTACTCGGCCATCTTTCGCGATCTCATTGAGCTGATGCGCGACCGTCCGGAAGCAGTCGGACAGGGCACCCATCTCCTTTTTGTGGCCAATTACATTGAACGTGTCGCCGACCACGCCACCAACATTGGCGAATGGGTCATCTTTATGGTAACCGGCGAGCGCAGGGAAATGAACGACTAACTATGGCCTGCCGCCAAGATTCGGTACAATGGAATCAATCTTGGGACTTGGAGGCGATAGCGTGGTTCGAGTAGGCATCAACGGGTTCGGCAGCATTGGACGCCGTTTTTTTCGCATTGCGCAGAATCAAAAGGATTTTGAGGTTGTCGCCATTAACAGCATCGGGGACGTCAACGCTCAGGCCCACCTCTTAAAGTACGACAGCAACTATGGACGTTTTCCCGGCGAGGTGTCGGTCGATGGCGAGCATTTGATTGTGGATGGCCGTTCCATTCGGGTGTTTTCAGAAAAGAATCCCGCCGAGATTCCCTGGCGGGAGGCCGGCGTGGACATTGTGGTCGAGTCCACCGGGGTCTTTACCAAAGCGGAAAAAGCGCGAGCCCACATCGATGGGGCGGGCGCCAAGCGGGTCATCATTTCCGCCCCGGCCCAGGGGGAGGATATTACCATTGTTTTGGGCGTGAACGATGACCGCTACGACCCGAGTCGGCACCACATCATTTCCAATGCCTCCTGCACCACCAACTGCTTGGCTCCCGTGGCCAAGGTGCTCCATGAATCCTTCGGCATTGTCAACGGCCTGATGACCACGGTTCACTCATATACCAACGACCAGCGGCTATTGGATTTGGAACATAAGGACTTGCGGCGGGCGCGGGCGGCCGCGCAAAATATCATCCCCAGCAGCACCGGTGCGGCCAAGGCCTTGCACTTGGTTTTGCCTGACTTGAAGGGCAAGCTGAATGGCATGTCGCTTAGGGTCCCCACACCGGTCGTGTCGGTGGTGGATTTGGTGGTCAACACGGAAAAGCCGCTGGACCGCGATCGAGTCAACGCAGCCTTCCAACAGGCGAGCCAGGGGGCATTGAAGGGCATTCTTGCCTACACCGATGAGCCCTTGGTATCGGGCGACTTTAAGGGGGATCCGCATTCCAGCATCGTGGACGGCCAGGAGACCATGGCCATGGGCGACCACATGGTCAAGGTGCTGGCCTGGTATGACAATGAATGGGGCTACGCCAACCGTTTGGTGGAACTCACCCAACTGGTGGCGAAGCACGATGCATGAGTCCTTTCCTTTCCGAACGTTAGACGTCCTCCCGGTCGTGGAGGGGCGGCGCGTGTTGGTGCGGGTGGATTTCAACGTGCCCGTCGACGATCAGGATCAGGTCACGGACGACACCCGAATCCGGGGAGCGCTCGATACCCTGATGGAGCTTAGGCGACGGGGCGCGGAGCTCATTCTCATGAGCCACCGCGGCCGCCCCAAGGGTTGGGGCGGCGCTTCTATGGAGGTGGTGGTGCCGCGCCTCTCGGAGCTTTTAGAATGCGATGTCGCGTTTATCGACGACATTGCGGGAGATCGTGCGGCCAAAAAAGCGGCGTCGCTTCGGCCCGCCGATGTGCTGCTGCTGCAGAATTTGCGTTATGACCCGGGCGAGAAGGCGGGCGATCGAGACTTCGCCCGGCGTTTGGCTGCCTTGGGTGAATTCTATGTGAACGATGCCTTTGGCACCGCGCACCGGGCCGACGCCTCGGTGGCGCTGCTGCCAACCTTGCTGCCCGGCTACGCGGGACGGCTGATGACGCATGAGCTGTTGATCCTGTCGCAGCTTCTGCATGATGCAGAGCACCCGTATTGGGCGGTGGTCGGCGGTTCCAAGGTGAGCGATAAGGTGGAGCTCTTGGACGCACTGTTGGATCGGGTTGACGGACTCGCGGTCGGCGGGGGGATGGCCAACACCTTCTTGGTGGCTGAGGGATACGACATGGGAGCGTCAAAGGTGGAGTCAGAGGCCGTCAAGACGGCCAAGCGGCTCTTGGATAAGGCCGCCGCCAAAAAGGTGCCATTGCTTTTGCCGGAGCGCGTCACGGCGGCCAAAGACTTCAAACCTGACGCCGAGCACCGTGTGGCGAAGCCGGGTGAGCTGGGTGCGGATGAAATGGCCTTGGACGTGGCTCCGGAAGCGGTCGACAAGATGCTGGAAACTATGACAGGAGCCCGTACGGTGCTATGGAACGGGCCGATGGGGGTCTTCGAATGGGACGCGTTTTCGGAGGGCACCCTGCGCATGGCAGAAGGTCTGGCCAACTCCTCGGCCCGCGTGGTGGTGGGCGGCGGCGATTCCGTGGCTGCTGTGGCTCGGGCTGGGGTTCAGGATCGGCTCTTTCACGTTTCGACGGGGGGCGGGGCAACGCTGGAGTTTTTGCAGGGGAAGCCGCTGCCGGGCGTCGAGGCATTGATAAACTCCATAAAGGGATGATATGGTGTCAAGCCCGTTAATTGTCGCCAACTGGAAGATGCACAAAACCGTGCGCCAATCGATAGCCTTTGCCCGTGAGCTGCTGCGGCGTCGGGATGAAATTCCGCCGGGAATTCAGGAGGTTATCTGTCCGACGTTGCCGGCACTCTATTCCGTTTCTCAAGTGCTGGCCTGGAGTGGCATTCAGACGGGGGCGCAAACCTTGGACCTCGGTCGCGAAGGGGCGAACACCGGGGCCGTGTCCGCCTTTTTAGTCCGGGAGACCGGCGCGGCCTTCGTCATCCTGGGCCATTCGGAGCGGCGCAACCTTTATGGCGAGGATGATGCGTTGGTCGCGGAGAAGACGCGATCGGCGCTGGATGCACATCTCATTCCCATTATTTGCGTGGGAGAGAGTCCCGAGGAGCGGAAACGGGGACGAACCGATGCGGTGATTCGCCATCAAGTGAGGGCCGTGGTGGAAGGGCTGACCGAACGGACGACGACCGCCTTGGTGTTTGCCTATGAACCCCTTTGGGCTATTGGTACTGGCCAAGTCCCGGAACCTGATGAGGCCAATCGCGTGGCTCGTTTGGCGCGAACGGTGGTGCACGAAACCACTCCTCAATTCGACAGCGATTTACGAATTTTGTACGGAGGATCGGTCAACGCGGGCAACGCCAGCGGCTTTGCCAACGCGCCCGAGATTGACGGCGCTCTGGTCGGGGGCGCCTCACTCGACATTAATCAGTGGATTGGACTCAATATCGCGTGGGGGGAGGGACGGCCGTAATGCGACCTGTGGTCTTGATGGTGTTGGATGGTTGGGGACTCGCACCGGATTCCAAAGCGAATGCCATCGCGTCCGCGCCGGAAGCGCATTATCGGAAGCTGCGCGAAACCTACCCGAGCACTGAAGTTCAAGCTCACGGACGGGCCGTGGGACTGATGCCCGACCAGATGGGCGATTCCAATGTGGGGCATTTGACCATTGGTGCAGGACGGATTGTGCAACAGAACTTGCCCCGCATTACGGATGCGGTTGAATCCGGGGAGTTAGCCAAGAACCCGGTCCTGCAAGAGGCGCTTCGAAGGGCGCGGGGCCACCGTCTGCATTTGATGGGGTTATTGTCTCCCGGGGGTGTTCATAGCCATCAGGCACACCTGAAGGGTATTTTGGACATTGTCAAGGAGGCCGGTCTCAAGGACGTCTATATTCATGTGTGGCTGGATGGCCGCGACGTGCCGCCATCCAGCGCCATGAGCTCGCTGGAGTTCTTAGCCAACGCAATCAACAGCGTCGGAGTGGGCCAGGTGGCCACCGTCGCAGGCCGCTACTATGCCATGGATCGGGACCGGCGATGGGATCGCACCGAAAAGGCCTATCGTGCCATGGTGGAAGGGAACGGCCGGACAGCCCGAAGTGCCCCTGAGGCATTGGACCAGTCGTACCAAGAGGACACGACCGATGAGTTTGTGGTTCCGACGGTGATTGTCAATGCCGACGGGAAACCGGTAACAACCATCGACGAGAATGATGTGGTGCTGGTCTTCAATTTTCGTGCCGACCGCGTCCGGCAGATTACCCGAGCACTGGCGGATCCGGAATTTGACGCCTTTTCCCGCCCGTTTAAGAAAGTGGCGGTCTACGGGATGACCGAGTACGATGAAGACTTCGAGCTACCGCACTTATTTGACCGCCCCAGCGTTCCCCATAATTTGGCGGAATGGTTGTCGAAGCATGACAAGTCACAGCTGCATGTGGCGGAAACGGAGAAGTATGCCCATGTCACCTTCTTTTTTAACGGCGGGCAGGAAAAAGTCTATCCGGGAGAAGATCGCATTCTCATTCCTTCACCAAAGGTAGCCACCTATGACCAGGCGCCGGAAATGAGCGCCAAGAAAATCGCTGACGCCGTGGTGAAAGACTTAGAGCAAGGCCGACACGAATTTATCCTATTGAATTTTGCTAATGCCGACATGGTCGGTCATACTGGGAAATTAGAGTCGGCTCAAGAGGCGGTCCGGGCGGCGGATGCCGAAATTGGCCGGATAGCGGATGCCGTGCTCAATCGCCACGGGCTGTTGGCCATTGTTTCGGATCACGGCAATGCCGAAGTGATGCAAGATGAGAACGGCAAGCCGAACACCAACCATACGACCAACCCGGTGCCCTTTGCCATCATCGCGGAATCGGATTGGCTCCGCGGCCGAAAGCTGAAGACGGGGGGCCTGCAGGATGTGGCACCCACGCTGTTGGACCTGATGGGGATGTCCATTCCTTCAGAGATGGCCGGACACTCACTTCTGACGGAAGGGGAGCGGGAGTAAATGAATGACACCATACGGCAGATTCAAGCCGTGGAAATTTTGGATTCGCGCGGCAACCCGACCGTGGCGGTACGGGTAGGACTGGAAGATGGGACGGAAGCTTGGGCGCGTGTCCCATCCGGCGCCTCGACCGGCGCTCATGAGGCGGTTGAGGTGCGTGATGGCGGCCGACGATATGGGGGCAAGGGCGTTCTCAATGTGATTCGCCACGTGAATGATGTGATTGCTCCCGTGCTTTTAGGGCAGGCGGCCCATCATCAGGACGGCATCGACCAGCAATTGTTGGAACTGGACGGGACGCAACAAAAGTCCCGGCTGGGCGCCAATGCCCTTTTGGGCGTGTCTATGGCGGTCATGCATGCAGCCGCCGCGTCGTTTCAGCAGCCTCTGTACCGCTATTTGGGCGGTGTGCAAGCGCGCACCTTGCCGGTGCCGCTCCTCAATGTGCTTAATGGAGGCGCCCACGCCGACAATAACGTGGACATCCAAGAATTTATGATTGTGCCGGCCGGCGCCGGGACGTTTTCCGAAGCGATGCAAATGGCTTCCGAAACCTATCACGCCTTGAAAGGGCTGTTGAAGGAGCGAGGGCTCCGAACCGCCGTCGGCGATGAAGGCGGATTCGCCCCCGATTTGAATGGTGACCGGGAAGCCTTGGACCTCTTGGTCGAGGCCATCCAACGAGCGGGGCTTCGGCCCGGAGAAGACGTGGCGCTGGCCTTGGACGTGGCGGCCAACGAGCTGTATCACCAGGGAAGCTACCGTTTAGGGGATGAAACCAAGAGCGCGGATGCCCTGATCGCGTGGTATCAAGAGCTAATTAAGGCCTATCCGATTGTGTCGCTTGAGGACGGTTTGTCGGAAGACGACTGGGATGGTTGGAAGCACCTCAATCAGGCCCTAGGGCAGCAGATTCAATTGGTGGGCGATGATCTGTTTGTCACCAATCCCTCGCGCATTCAGCGGGGACTGGACGAGGATGTCGCCAATGCCGTGCTCATCAAGCTGAATCAAATCGGCACGGTCAGCGAAACCTTAGAAGCGATGCGGATGACCGCACGCCGCGGATGGCGCGCGGTGGTTTCCCATCGCTCCGGAGAAACCGAAGATACCACCATCGCGGATTTGACGGTGGCCACCAACAGTGGACAGATTAAGACCGGTGCGCCAGCGCGCAGCGAGCGTGTTGCAAAGTACAACCGGCTCTTGATGATTGAGGCGCAGGATACCGGTTTGGAATTTGCCGGTTGGGAGGCATTTCGGCGTTGAATTTGGAGTTGAGGCAGGTTGCCGACGGCGTCTATGCGACCTCCCGTGCGGCGATGCAGGTTGAAGTGGCGGATGTTGTCGTGTTTGACATGGACGGCGTGCTGATGGATGTGCGCCACAGTTACCCGGTGGTTATTTGCAAGGCCGTCGACCGTTTTCTGCGTGAATCCGGATTTACCGGGGACGAGACGGCTGTTACGCCTGACGAGACCGCCTATTTCAAAGCGGCGGGAGGATTCAACAGCGATTGGGCCTTGGCTCAAGGCGTGGTGTTAATCTACTTGGTGAAGGCGGAACTGGCGGGATCCAAGCAGATTGACGGCCTGCGCAATGTCTCGCCGGATTTGGCCACGGTGGCGCGGTCGGCAGGCCAATACGGCGGCGGACTAGCGGGTTTGGAAAATGCGCTCGCTCATCTCATTGAGACGCGTGAGTTTGAACGCTTGAAGAGCAGTGCCTGGGACCGGGCCCGGATAACCCGACTAGCGCAGGAGTTCTATGCCGGGGATCGGTCTCATGTGGTGTTCGGCGTGTCCAACGACACCATCAGCGGCGATGGCTTAATGCTGGCCGAACGGCCGTTGATTGACCGCAACACGCTGCTTTCAGCGCCGTTTCGCTATGGACTCTATACCGGACGCAACCGCGGTGAGGTGGAGACGGCTCTTGATATGGCGCATCTCGGCGGCGTTTTTGCCGAGGAGGCACTGGTCACCGAAACGCTGGGCATTCGAAAGCCCGATCCTGCCGGCCTTTTTCGGGTGGCCGAGGCATTAAAGCCGAAACTGATGATTTATGCCGGGGACAATCTGGACGATTGGCAGACGGCCGCCCGCTACGAGGCGGAGCGGGGCCTTGAAGAACCGCCGTGCGTCTTCTGCGGGGTTCTTGGGGGCTCTCCCGGGCCGCTAGGCTACAGTTTGTTCCAGGAGCGGGGCGTCGACCTCATGACGAAAAGCGTGCAGGCGCTGTTGGCCTGGGTGACGGGACGAAAGCAGCGGATCGCAACCATTTAGCGCCCGTCTAAGCGCATCGCACCGATTGGCGGTTATGAGACCCTTCCTTAAAATTTGTGGACCCCCGAGGGCGAACCCCTTGGGGGTTTTTTCCTTCTCACACCCTTCTTTGGCCGCTTCATATCATGAGCATCATCACCAAGGGAGGGTGGGACATGACAGGCGAGCAGGAATTTGACCAAGGCCATCTGACCCGTTTTCACTATCGGCTCATCACCGTCGCCGGCCTTGGCACGTTGTTTGATTCCATGGATGTCGGCATCGTGTCTTTCGTCATTGCTGCCCTGATTCGCGCCTGGAGTCTCAATGACTTTTGGGCGGGCGTGGTTGGCAGTATCAATCTGGTAGGCATGGCGATTGGGGCTGCTTTGGCTGGCTCGTTGGCCGACCGGTTAGGACGCCGGCAAATGTTTATGTTGACGCTTTTGGTGTACAGTGTGGCCACGGGACTTTCGGGCATTTCCATTGCGCTGTGGATGCTGTTGTTGTGCCGCTTCGTTGTCGGCCTGGGGCTGGGCGGGGAGCTTCCCGTCACCACCACAATGGTGACCGAATTCTTGCCCGCCCGCGTCCGGGGCCGCGGCATCGTGCTGTTGGAGAGCTTCTGGGCGGTCGGTTGGCTCATTGCCGCAATCGTGGCTTTCATTGTCATCCCGGCTTGGGGGTGGCGGGTGGCCTTCTTTGTGGGCGCCATTCCCGCCCTCTATGTGTTGTACTTGCGGCGGGGAATCCCGGAGTCGCCCCGCTATCTTATGCGCACGGGGCGTTCTGTGGAGGCCCGTCAAGTCATGAGTCTTGCCGCGGGTCGGGAAATTGCCGCGACGTCCGTTGCCGTGCCATCCAACGTGACCCGTCCGCGTCTCGGCGTATTGTTCAATCGTCAATTTGGCCGGCGTACCGTCATGTTGTGGATTTTGTGGCTGGGGATGAACTTCGCCTATTACGGCATGTTTCTCTGGTTGCCCTCGGTGCTGGTGGCGCACGGGTATTCCTTGGTGAATTCCTTTGGCTACACCATGATTGTAACGGCCGTACAAATCCCCGGCTATTTTTCTGCCGCCTGGCTGGTGGATAAGGTGGGGCGAAAACTGGTGCTGGTAGTCTACCTGCTGTTTACGGCCCTCTTTGCCACCCTGTTTGGCCATGCCACGGGGGTGGCGGCGGTGCTCATTTATGGATCGCTGTTAGGCTTCTTCAACCTAGCAGCTTGTGTGCGTAGTCGGTCCGCGATGCCGTCGCTCCGCATGTAGAGTAGCCCGTTAACTCGACCCTCAGACCGGGCGCGGTGTCCCACTGGGGCGAGCGGACTTGTGGCCCCCGGCATTCCGTAGGATTTTGGCCAGGTTGGCAACCGCACA
>NZ_JABBVZ010000180.1 GCF_012933365.1 Sulfobacillus harzensis
AATGTCCCACTGCGGTCGTCAAGGGTTAGTCGTCTGCTCTATCATTTCAGTCAACCTGACTTTGACGAATCCCTGCGCTTTTGCGGCCACTTGCAGGAACAGGCCGCGGGTCCCTTGAATACTACACCGATCTTTGTCCCGCGGTGGGCCATGGCCGAGGATCCCCGACGCCCTTGTCCGTTGTGCCTACTGGGCCTGCCCGCGTGGCCGCCCTACACCCCCCAGACCGCGAGTCTGCCTGAGGACGTGCACGCGCGCCCAGATGGGGATTTGTATGCCGCCGTCCGCGAGGTACAGGACCACGGGGTCCACGTGTACGACCCCGAAGACATCGAGTGTCCGGACTGTCGGCGGGTGGCGGAATGGCGTCGAGACCACGGTCCTAAGGACCCCGCGCCCACGGATGAATGGGTGTTTTAGGCGGCCATCCCTTTGCTTTGTCGAAAACAACTGGCGCTCCCGCTCATCGGTCGGCGACTTAGCTGGCGGACTTTTTAAGGAACATGCGCCCCCGTTAACCGCCCATTAACTACCTGAAATTTCTAGGGTCATACGCTCCTAGCTGCTGGTTGATACGGCTGATACCGGGTTCCAGGAAAAGCCACATGCGCGTGCGAACCTACCTATTGTGAAGATGCCTCTGTGGGGATGAGCTTATGAGAGGTCGAACGGATATGGTCAGCCACCGAACCCACGACGGATGCATCGACCCAATGGACGTAATGGCCGCCGTTGACGCCAATCGTCCATATGTGTGGATTCCGACGGAGTACCCACTGCACCGATTGTTCCGCCTTGCGTTGCACCTTGGAAGGCTGCGACGCCCTGGTGCTATAGACCAGCAAAGTGGGTATCGCAATTCGGGCCAAGAGTCGCGGCGAATGAGCCCGATATAGCGCCAAGAGGAGTGCCAGCCCCTCAGGCGCTAATACCGGTTCATAAGTCAATGCTTCTCGGAGATAGTAGTCGTCCTCGAAGGCATACCAGCCCTTCTGCCGACAGGTATTTACGCGCTGCTCCAGCGTCTCCGTCTGATCCGCCGGATCGTTGAGGCGGCCAAGCCACCGCGACAGTCGTTGGATGCCTACTAATCGTTCAGCCGTGGATATGACCGGAACGACATATCCGAACGCGCCCGGTTGGCTGTGCCAACGTGGTAGACGTTCGTGTCCCATATCCAGCAACGTCACTGAGGACACGCGGGATGGATAATGAGAGGCAAAGACCAGCGCCATGTAACCGCCCAGCGAGTGCCCGACCACATGCACCTGCGAAAGGTTGCGGGAATCCAAGTAGGACGCGACCCAGTCCGCGATGGCCCGTTCCGAAACGGGGGGTTCAATTCCCTCGCTGCGTCCATAGCCGGGGAGATCAACCATAAAAAACTGGTGGTCGTGCTGCAGCGCCTCACCGATGTTCAACCCGGCGCGACCAGGCCACCCAGCGCCGGGGAAAAATACCACGGGCCTCCCCGAACCGATCGTCTCATCATAAAACCTCATTATGAACCCTCTTCCACAACAGCATTAATTCGACAAGCAATGCATGTCGTTCTCAAAACCATCGTACAGAAATTTTCGGTGGCTCACCAAGCTACACGCATGCTCGCCCCCGAACAGTCTTGATTCGTATCGTGAAGCATCCACCTCTATATTTTAGAAGCTAGGGCTCTAGACGGAGCAGCTTTCGGTAGGGTTTGATCTGCCGGGACCACTGCCTCAACGCATCCGACATCCAAGGATCCAATTTGAAGGCGTTCACATAGGCCTCGCGGTCATGGACAGGGCGACCATGGGAAATGATGACGCGCTCAAATGGCAAGTAAAGCAATTGTTCGAGCACCCGATGCGGCCCTGCCCCATCCCATGGCGTAGACCAAGTGCGCAACGCCCCGTCCCGCTCCGTGAGGGCATCCGCAAAGACCAGGGTGTGCTGATCGGGCAACCACACCGGCGTCTCGATACCCCAGCGTCCGGCGTTGAGGGCCGTGACACCGCCAGGAACTTCGACACCGGGCTACAGGGAGGCAAACCGTGTGGATGGAACATCGTCAGGGTCGACGAGTGCCGGCCCCCAAGCCGCTGCCCCGTATCGTTCACGAAACCAGTCCACGTCCCGCACATGGTCCGGCTTTAGCACGACGAATTGCGTGGGAGGAGCGTCGGCAAGGCGCTGCCAGACTGCCGCGCCAGCGTCATTGGGCGCGAGCGGATCGATGACAATCACCTCGCCTCGCGATTCGACCACGTGGTCATGACCACCGGATCCCAATCATCGCCCGGCTTCCAATACGGGTGGCGCACCCCCGCCAGAGCAGCGCTCCATCGATATCACCTCTGATCATGTGTTCGGCCTGGGGGTTGGCGTTTCCTGCAAACGGAAGCTGGCTCGCGTGAAATCGATGCGCTCGTAACATACGCTTACCGCGCTTTCTCCCCCGTTACCCGGCTATTGATAAGATGAACTATTGCACAATACATCCACCTGCCGTTCCACGTCCGTTTTCTACCGACCACAAGCGACCCATGCCCACCGCAATTTATGGCGCTGTAATCCACTCTGTCACGGTTGGGTGCTGGGCTCGAAGGAATTGGCGACACGTCTGACCATCGGATCGTACCGGCTTTGGTCGGCCTTTGGATACGTGAGCTTGAGCCAAAAGATGTCCGTCCCCAGGAAGTAAACTTTCGCGTACACAATTGTCGATCCTTCGATACCCGACGCCACACGCCAATGGGCCCCCTTGGCCTCATAGGTTGACGTGGGCGGTTTGGCGACTGAGGGGGTACGCCAGTCGGGCATGCGTCGCATTGATTTCACTAAACGCCGTGATCGTCGCCGATCCGTGGGTCCACGTGCGCCCGTCATGATCGGTTGGGGGCGCTTGAGCCGTAAATTGCTGCGGAATGCGCATGGTAAACGACCCATTGGGCCCGTGATTGGTGAACATCGCATAAGTCCATGACGGTGACGCCAGCCGGGTGCGTGACGGGGTCGGCGTGTTGGCGGATGTGGCAAGGCCCAATACCGCACGCATGGAGCCAGCCATTTCGATCGTGTCGGCACTGTCCGGACGGCCGAACACCCGGTAATCGGTGGCGCCAACTCGCCATGCCACACTCGTTCCCGCCCCATCTGTGGCTCCCCCGACCACGATGACGCCGTGCGCAGCGGGCAATCCGGTCCTTGCCATGGCCTGGGCCACTTCACGGGCTAACTGAACCGTGACGAGTTGGTTCACCTGGACGAGCCATCCTTTCTGATGCCACTCAATGATGTCCACGTGCCCGTGCGAAATCCATTGATCGGCATGAAGGCGGGCCGTCAGCGCGATGCGGGAAGGCGGTGATGTCGGCGGGGATTGGTACGCACTGGATTGCAGCGCGGCTTGCGCGGCGGTCTCCGATGCGTAACGGTGACCTCCAAAACCGCCCAGAACCGTATTAATTCCAAAAGCCGACTCATCAATATGCGGGCTATTGATGGGATAGGACCGCGCTGTGGCAATGAGCCCCACCTGATACTGATCGACGGAACCGGAGGCGGTGACGCTCAGCTTGTGGCCGGTCAAGACAAACGAGTGAATGGCCGTCGCCTGGGGTGCCCATAGCGGCACGGCCGTTTTCTTGGCGAGGAAGGCCATGGCCGCATGGATGGCCGCCTGCCCCGATAGCGGTTGCGCCGGTGGCGTTGCCGTCCGGTTCGATGCCTGAGCGGAGCCGGGGGCGTGCGAGACGGCCCGATGATGCGTCAGAGCTGGAGGATGACCGGCGGACGCCGGGGGCGTCGGACCCTTTCCACAAGCCGCGAGGGCAGGGAGGGTAATCAAAGTCGCTCCTCCCAGTACGATGACGCGAGGGATCAGCCGCATGGAACGCCCTCCTTCAATGCCATCTCTATGTGTTAACGCAGCACTCGCCCCCGAGGTGACATCGCAAGTTTTCGATAGAGGATCCCCGTCGGCGTAGCAACGCCAGACCCAACCCATTGGGCTTACCGAACTCTTGTCCGGGTAATGTTCTATCTTGTTGTCAAGCAATTTCCTGATGATTACACTCCAAAGTAGGCGTTGAGATAGTCTAG
>NZ_JABBVZ010000181.1 GCF_012933365.1 Sulfobacillus harzensis
AAGTTTTTATTTCGCCATCCGGGTCGCGAAGTCCTTTTTGCGCCGGATGTTCGGGACTATTCACACAAGCTGCTAGAACGGGCCGGGGTGGGCGCCTGGGTTATCGATACCGACGAAAAAACTCCTCAACAGGTCGCTGCCATGATAGTGGATCGCCTCGTCAGTGAGGTGCCTCTCCATCATCTTAAAGACCGTCCCTCTGGAGAACACGCCAAGGGGACCTGGCCTCGCATGTAACCGAAAACACCGCCCCACGGGGGACGGTGTTCGCGTTGAGATCCCGTTATTGAGCCAAATTTCCCAGCACGGTTTGTAAGATACCGCCGTTGCGGTAGTAGTCCACATCCACTGGGGTGTCCAATCGCGCGGTGGCGGTGAAGCGAACGACCTCGCCATTCGGGCGCTTGGCTTCGATGGTGACTTGCTGTCCCGGCTTGATGTCCTGGGGAACATCCAACGAGATGACTTCCTCACCCGTTAGGCCCAAGGTCTGTGCGTTGGTGCCGTCGGGGAATTGCAACGGCAGCACACCCATGCCGACCAAGTTGCTGCGGTGAATGCGCTCAAAGCTTTCCGCAATGACGGCTTTGACTCCTAGAAGCGCGGTACCCTTGGCCGCCCAGTCACGGGAGGAGCCGGTGCCATATTCCTTTCCTGCCAGCACGACCAACGGCACTCCTTCAGCCTGATAGCGCATTGCCACGTCATAAATGCTGTCCTGCTGGCCATCAGGCCAGTGCACCGACACGCCGCCTTCCACACCTGGGAGCATGAGGTTGCGGATACGAATGTTGGCGAAGGTGCCCCGCATCATTACCTCATGATTGCCGCGGCGTGCACCGTAGCTGTTGAAGTCTTTGGGTTCCACCCCGTGTTCCATGAGATATTTCGCGGCTGGGCTTTTCACGGCGATGTTGCCGGCAGGCGAAATGTGGTCGGTGGTGACCGAGTCACCCAAAATAGCGAGCACCCGAGCGTTGTGAATGGGGTGAAGATGCCGAGGCTCCGGACTCCAGTCGGTGAAGAAAGGAGGCTCTTGAATATAGGTGGAGTTGGCATCCCATTGATACAGCTGGCCCTCCGGAGCACCCATGTGGTTCCAGCGATCGTTGGCAGAAAATACCGTTTCGTATTGTTCGCGGAACAGTTCCGGCTTGATGGCATCGTTCAACGTCGCCAAAATTTCCTCGGTGTTCGGCCAGATGTCTTTTAAGAATACCGGGTTTCCGTTGGCATCGTGGGCCAGCGGATCGTGCTGCAGGTCAATATCAACGGTTCCCGCTAAGGCATAGGCAACCACCAAAGGCGGTGAGGCTAGATAGTTGGCTTTCACTTGGGCATGAATGCGGCCCTCGAAGTTGCGATTCCCACTCAGTACAGCTGCGACGGTCAAGTCGCCCGATTGAATGGCTTCGGAGACTGCCTCAGGAAGCGGACCACTGTTGCCAATGCAAGTGGTGCAGCCATAGCCCACCACCTCGAAGCCTAACTGATTTAAGTACGGCATCAACCCGGCTCGCTCTAAATACGCGGAAACCACGCGTGATCCAGGCGCCAGGCTGGTCTTGACGTACTGAGGAGGCTTGATGCCTCGCTCCGCCGCTTTTTTGGCCAACAGGCCTGCCCCGATCATGACCATGGGGTTTGAGGTGTTGGTACAACTCGTAATGGCGGCAATGACCACCGACCCGTTCTTGAGCTCCTCTTGAGTCCCGTCGGGATGGTGCACCGTGGCTGTTTTCGCCACGTCATCCGGCGACAGGCCAAAGCCCCTCTCCGCTACGGGCGCCGTAAGCGCCTTTTCAAAAGTGGGCTTCATCGCTGATAGGGGCACGCGGTCCTGGGGACGCTTGGGACCGGCCAGTGATGGTTCCACCGTGCCCAGATCCAGCTCCAGTACATCGCTGAACAGCGGGTCAGGGGTGTCATCGGTCCGGAACAACCCCTGTTCCTTCATGTACCATTCAACCAGGGCAATGTGCTCGGAACTCCGGCCAGTTTCCTTCAAGTACCGGAGCGTTTCCGCATCAACCGGGAAATACCCCATGGTCGCCCCGTATTCAGGTGCCATGTTGGCAATCGTCGCCCGGTCGGCAAGACTCATGTGCGACAGACCGGTGCCAAAGAACTCGACGAACTTGCCCACAACCCCGTGGCGACGCAAGCGCTCGGTAATGGTGAGCGCTAAGTCAGTGGCCGTCGCACCTTCTTTGAGTTTCCCCGTGAGCCGGAATCCAACAACTTGTGGGGTGACGAAATAGAGCGGCTGACCTAACATGTTGGCCTCCGCCTCGATGCCGCCTACACCCCATCCCAAAACACCTAGTCCGTTAATCATGGTGGTGTGGGAGTCGGTGCCGACAACCGAATCGGGGAAGACGACGCGTTGCCCGTCAGCCGTCTTGTGAGCAACCACCGAGGCGAGATACTCCAAGTTCACCTGATGGACAATGCCGGTGGCTGGTGGAACGACGCGAAAGTTATTGAAAGATTTTTGCGCCCAATTCAGGAACCGATAGCGTTCCTGGTTGCGTTCAAACTCCCGCTCCATATTGAATTCGAGTGCTTCTAGACGCCCAAATTGATCGACCTGCACGGAGTGGTCGATGACCAAGTCGACCGGTACGAGGGGATTAATTTTGGCGGGATCACCGTGATGGCGCTCCATGACCGACCGCAAGGCCGCTAAATCGACTACCGCCGGTACACCGGTGAAGTCTTGCAGGACAACTCGGGCCGGCTTGAAGGGAATTTCCCGTCGGCTGGGTTGGTCCGGGGACCATCGGGCCAGTGCCTCGACATCTTCCGGGTTGATTTGATAGTTGTCCAGTTGGCGTAAAAGGGACTCAAGAAGGACTTTAATGGAAAAGGGGAGGCGACTTACCTGGGCCCCAGAAAGCTTTTCGAGGGCGCTAAGACGATAATAGGTGATGGGTTGTCCGTCGACGCGGGCATCTGCCTTGGCGCCGAACGGGTCGTGCTTATTGGCCACGGTCAAGCTGTTCACCTCGCTTAAAAAATGCGCATCAATTGCCATTCCCTATTGTAAACCTTATCCGCAATTTTCGCGTTGCTTTTTGATGTCAGAGCCGGGGTTGAACGGCTGTGACCACGAAGCCGAGCAGGGTGAGAAGTCCAAAAAAGACCATTCCCGCGCCGGTTCCAAAGCGGAAGGCGAGAAAACTATATCCGGCCACGCCAACCACCCCGCCTAACCGACCAAACCCTTCCGAGATCCCCTGAGCGGTACTTCTCACAGCCGTATCCGTTTCCTCCGATGCCGCCATTACGGTGGTTTTGTCGGGGCCAAAGGCTCCGAGGGCGTACGCTGCCACCAAGAGAGCAAACACGAGGACGTGGGATGTTCCGGTCTCAGACGGCATGTGAAGTATGATGGCGCCTAAAGCCAATAGGGCGAGGCCCCGACCCAAAAATCCCCAGAGTTGCAGCGGACGGCGGCCCACGCGGTCAATCGCATAGACGGTGGCTAGGGCGGCGGGAATCGTTACCACCTTGACCAGCAAACTTCTCCAGGAGGCGGAGGCTACGGAACTGGCGAATAGGGCCGCGAGCATGGATGGCAAAAAGAGGGACAGGCCCTGATCACTGGCTTGATAGCTAAACCAGTTGATGGAGGCGGTCGAAACCACCTTCATGGTTTTGGGGGTGGTGAGCGCTTCCCAAAGGTGATGCCACGAGTGCACGTGACGGCGCATCCAGAGATCGGATTCGGGTAAGGCGCGGCGAAGCCATAGAAGGGGGACGACCAACACGCTACCGACAAGCAAGGGAATGCGCCACCCCTGGTCCTGGTTCAACACCAGGGCGCCTAGACCGTAGGCGAAGACCATCCCGAAGTTGGCCGCCCACATGGTCCAAGCCATTATCTTGCTGCGGCGGTTGGGGGCGGCGACTTCCGCTAAATAGGGGAAAATCACGGCGTAATCGGCGCCGACGCCGAGGCCTACCACCAGACGGCTCACTGGTAGGTAAAGAGGGGCCTCGGGGCTTGGCTGTGGTAGCGAGTGCCCCTTGAGCGCCCTCCTCCCCGTAGAACC
>NZ_JABBVZ010000182.1 GCF_012933365.1 Sulfobacillus harzensis
CACACTCATCGTACGGGAGGCGCTTTCATGCACACAAACTCCAAGAACTACTCCCTACAGGAATGATCTCGCCCCCGTTTGTACCTGATCAGCTTCATAAAAAGTTGCGTCGTGCAACCGAGTGTTCTCGCCTCACAAAGTGGCGATGTCAAAGTCGTGGGGAGCGGTCGGAATGTGAGTGCCCCGTGGTAACGTGGGCCCCTCTAGAGGGTCCAGTCTTCCATGTTGCCCTTCAATATGCGCGCGACGACGTCCTCGACCTCAGCGTCTGTCGCCATGGTCGCTCGGCGCAGGAGGTCGAGCGCCCGCCGCAATTCCCATTCCGTCGGTCGGTTGGCGGGCCAATTGTCGACCGCCGTGCGGGCCCAAGCCATGGCCAACCGTTCCAATAGCGGACTGCGTCGGGGCCGGGCCATCCGGACGAACTGCTGCACAATGTCTTCGAACTCTGCGTCGCTCACCGGATCCAGTTCGCGGAACATCTGACCCAGCAGTCGAATTTCCGCTTCTCCGGGGCTTTGATACGGCCAGTCCGGATACGTAAACCGGATACAAATCGCCATCAGTGATTGCAACAATTTAAATTCCATAATGTGACACCTTCTTTGCTTTTCGGGATCGTGGTCCCACCGGAAACATCTGTCGCAAAGCTCTACGCGATTCACATACGTCATCGAGATGTCAGGTTTCAGTGTACACCCATCGAGGGAGTAGCTCCGGCCGGGTAACAAGTGGGGTTGGACTAGCCGATGGTCTCAGGGAGGCGAATCCCACCGTCGAGGCACATACGGCACGCAATCGCCAAGCAACCACCCTCCAGTGGACGAGCCACCAAAGGCCTTCTGGGGCTTATCGCGGCAACTTCAAGCGTGCGTATGACGGGCCCGCACGCCGTAGAGCAGGTAATAGGCAGAAAAACCCAAAATTGCCGGATCCAATACCAGACCCATGCCAATTTGTGTGGACACCGAGGCGGACCCATCCACGGTGACGAGCGCTCGCGCAGCGAACACCTGAAGTGGTCCCCAGCCAATGGCAACGCTTCCGCGATGCCAGAGAAACACCGCATGACCGTAATAGCGTATGGTCAAGTAAGCCACCAGAAGCGATGCGACGGACACCATTCCCGCTACGAGTAGGGCGCTATGCTTTTTCACCATCGGCCACCTCCACGTCGTCTCGATTATGCGCCTCCGGCCGGTTTGGCACAATCTCCTGGCAGAGTACCGCTTGATGCATTTATGCCCCCGAATGTACGCCAGGCTAAATGCCCTTGCCACCCACTGGCCGAAGCTTAATTTGGTCCACGCCAGCAATCAGCGGTCTCGCCTGCTGGATTAGCGCCATGGCCGTGTCCAAGGACAACGAGGCTTCGTGTGCGACGGAGTCACGCCAGATTTCTGTGACCCACACACCGTTTGGATCGTCGTCCGGGATGTTGACGACATACAGGTCACAACCGTCGACTAAGGCCATGCTGTCGGCGGCTTCCAATAAAATCTGGACCAACACGTCGCGTTGACCATCGTGCGCGGTGAACTTGGTATACAATCCGAATTCACTCATCGGTATATTCCCCCGTTGATCTAACCATATCAGACCGCCCGGAAGGTCGTTCCGAATTCCGCGCAGCGACCTTAATGCGCACTCGCCCCCGAATCTCGCTCGTTCGCCCCATGAAGCATTCCTGCCATTGGGAGGTCAGCCCCCATACTGACGCTACTTGGACTGTGCCACGAGATGGCGCACGTTGTGGATCCGGGCCTCGGATCGGACCACGTGCGATAGAGGGGGCGCGATATCAGATCTAGGTCAAGCCCCCCGCGGAAACATCCCCAACCACACGGCGGACGGACCTAGCCGGACAGGCATCCCCACACGCCGGCACCGCGGCCTACCGATGTCAATAGGATCTGAGGAAATGCGGCGCCCACCGCGCAAGGGCTCCTCTGGGTGTGTAATAATGGGGTGGACTACGACGCCTCGGCATGAGGGCACTTCGTCCCCGGATCGTACTGAGTCAAGGCCCGTCATGAGACTGACCCTGTGACCAGCGGCAACTGTCGTACGGATTCAGGCCAGCGGCCAGTCGGCACGGTGACATCGTCGGACCTTTAATCATGAAGTCTTGGGCTCTCATCAAGACCACAAGGGTCTTGTTCTCGCGGTCCGCATCGGTGGGACGGGGTATCCTGCGAAACATTGCCGTCTGCACCCACGTCATGGCCGAGGAGTCCGGGCGACCAGGTACATGGAAAGGAGATCGCATGCGGTGGATTGCCGCGGCTTTGGCTGCTGTGTTTGTGATCGGTCTGGGCATTTGGGTGGCGGGTCCGCCGATCCAGGACCATACCATCCGGCTTCCCTACGCTCCCGTGCCGTCATTTATCGCACCCTTTACTATCGAGCGGACCACCCCGCCCATCCCTCTTCCGGATGGCAGCTACGCGACGCTCGGAGGGTTCGCATTGCCCTACCAGCCTGCATTACCCACGGGGCCGGCATCGGGGCGATGGTGGGTGGGAAAGCACAGCTTCCTCTGGCCTTTATCTCTCCATGCTGCGATGCGGTGGGCCGAGCGACACATCGGAGCACCCTGGCGGCCATCCGGTAGGGGACAAACCGGCGGACGGGGCTACATTTTGTATCGATGGCTCGCCTGGTCACCGAGGTCACACCCAAACGAAACATTAATCCTCCAGTTTGCACCCCGAGGCCCCCAGCATACTTGGGTCACGGTTTCTTTCAACGGCATAATTGTGCCGCCGCGTGGGCCGACCACCCACGTGCCACCGAATGTGCAGTTGGTCGCGGTGGTCTACACGGGCGGCCGTCATGGTCGGGAGACGACGGTTGTAACCAGACGGGCTGACGTGCGGCAACTGGTCCGCATCGTGAATCGGGCCCCGATAGCCCCCCAAGGCCCGAATGGTTGCGCAGGTACCGGGTATCGTCCGCCTGCGGTTGCGTTATCGTAAACGGTCCACGATCGGGGTGCAATATACTCCGGCCTGCGACTGGTTTCAGGTAGGATCCCATTCCCAACGCTTTCGGGCGGGAGATCTGGGCCATTGGGTAGACCGTGCCTTGCACGCTGCGGGTTTGCCTCCAGTGTAGGACTATACCTAATTTCCACGGGGCACTACCTTCCGGCGTATTCGCCCCCAATAATCGCTGATTCATCACACGAACTATCGTCGGAATCAAGTCTGGCCATCCCTCATCCCGGGGCAAACCGCTCGGCACAGCAACCGTGGTCGGTGTCGGCGCGATGCGCGCTGCACGCCAACCTGTCCGAGCCGCCAGGACGACTAACCCAATTGTGGGCACTCTATTTGTAGATGTCGCCTCGTGAGCCGATGGCGTCCACGAAGATAACTTCCTGCTGGTGGTCGATGTGGAAGAGGAGGCGAAACCCACCGACCCGCAACCGATACGCGCCGGTCTGTCCTGTCAGTGGCCGAATGTCTCCCGTCGGTGGGACTTCCGCGAGCCCTTCGATGGCCGCCGCGAGACGCCGATGGGTGGGCACATCTAATTTGTTGAGGTAGTTGAGCGCAGACCGTCTAATGCGGACCTCATACGCCATGGTGCTGGGATTCCGGATCCCAGGATACAAACTCGGGATCCCGCAACTGATCGGCTTCCTCCGGGCTCAATGGTTCGGAATCCGGTTCTTGTGCCTCGATGTCGCGCCAGGCCTTGACCACGGTCTGATGGCGGGCGCGGAGGAATTGGGCCAGGTCGTACACAGTCTTTCGATCAGACGGCGACAGCTGCTCGATGACTTTGTACACTTCGTCGGCCGGAACACTCACGCTGGGGTCCCCCTTTCTCTTTCTTGTAGTATAGATCAGGACGTGACCCTCGCAATCAACCAGTCTTCGTTATCCAAAGCGAAATACTCCTGGTGTGCTTACGCCCCCGAAAGCACGTGATTAGCTGGTAGGTAAAGAGGGGCCTCGGGGCTTGGCTGTGGTAGCGAGTGCCCCTTGAGCGCCCTCCTCCCCATAGAA
>NZ_JABBVZ010000183.1 GCF_012933365.1 Sulfobacillus harzensis
TAATTCAGGGGGAAAGAAATTTTCTCAGACCCCACAAGCATTGCAAATCAAGGACTTCGGGTTATGAAAAACCCTCGGTTGAATATGGTGCGAAGGATCGCAAAATCAGGAGGGAAGGCTATGTTACGGCACGACGGTGAAGCGTGGATTGACATCCTCGACTTTCCTTTTAAGAACCGCACGGAAAAGCCGCGCAAGACCGGCTTGACGATGGTGATTGACAAAGGCTTGGGTCTGACTGATACCCGGGATTTGATGGAATTGGCCTCGAACTACATTGACCACTTGAAGCTTACATTTGGGACGTCAGCGTTTTACAATACGCGCCTTTTGCGACAGAAAATTGAACTGGTAAAGTCCTATGGGGTGCACATTTTCCCGGGCGGCACCTTTTTGGAACTGGCCCTGTTGCAAGGTCGCATCTTTCAATATCTTGACCGGGCTCGCGACCTGGGATTCACCGGGGTGGAAATTTCGGACGGCACGATTAATATTGATGAGGAGACACGTTACAACACCATTAAACTGGCACGCACCTACGGGTTTGAGCTGGTTGTGAGTGAAGTGGGCAAAAAGGACCCGCGTGATCAGGCGACCGTGCCCTTGAATCAGCAGGTCAATCAGGACTTGGAGGCCGGATCCGATGTGGTGATCGTAGAAGGCCGGGAAAGCGGTGAAGGCGTCGTGATCTATGACGATGATGGCAATATTTTAGGCGACGAGCTTGACGCCATGGTCAAAAATGTTCGCGACCCCGGACGCTTGCTATGGGAGGCGCCGCAGAAAAAACAGCAACAGGAGCTCATCATGCGGTTCGGTCCCAATATCAATCTCGGCAACGTGCAGCCGGGCGATGTGCTGGCGCTGGAAGCACTTCGCGTCGGATTGAGGGGCGACACCCTGCGACACTACTATCTCAACACGCAAGGGTTGGAGGAGCCGGTCCATTGGCAATGGCCCAAGGTCGCAGCAGGCGAGGGGGGCGTTCGTGAGGCGAACAGTTGAGGTGGCATTCCGGTTAGAGGATGCGGCAACCGAGGGCGTGGGGGCTGCGTTGGTGATTGACACGCTGCGCGCCACCACCACCATGACAGCCATTTTGGAGCGGGGGGCGCTAGCCGTGCGCCCGGTGGCGTCACTGGACGAGGCCTACAGTCGGCGCGCCCACGACCCTGAACTGCTCTTGGGGGGTGAGCGCAACAACGCCCCACCCGAAGGATTTGACGGCGGGAATTCGCCGTACGATTGGCCTACGGAACGGGTCCGAGGCCGGCGGGTGATTTTTTCCACCACCAATGGCACCCGGGCCATCGAAGCTGTGGCGCATATCAACCACGTGGCGATGGCCGCGCTGAGCAATGCGGGCGCGGCGGCGCAATATCTCTGGCAATGGGAATGCCCAGCGTTGGTGGTGGCGTCGGGAACGCAGGGCCAAATCGCGCTGGAGGATGTGTTGGCCGCCGGAGCGGTGGTCAGCCATTGGCCGTCCGAGGCCCTTCAAGATGGGGCTCTGATCGCCCGGTCCCTCTTTTTGCAGTATCAGGACCGGTTGGAGGAAGGGGTGCGCCGCGCCCAGCACGGCCAAGCCTTAGCCCGTTTAGGGTTAGACCGTGATTTGGCCTATGCGGCCCAACTGGACATTTCGCCGGTGGTCGGCGTCTTATGCCAGGATGGTTGGATTCGCGCCGAGAGTTAAGCGACGCACAGCGACCGGCCCCTTTTGGGGCCGGTCTTTTTGTGCGCTTGTCTTCATAAGTATTGCCGTCTGGACAAACAGGGGGGCGGATGCTGACCACGGAAAATCTCGGACTCATCGGGTTGTTGTTGCTTGGGTTGGCCGCCCGTTCCGAGCTGGTGGCGGGCGCAGCGGCACTTTTGCTGATGCTGCGCTTCACCAAAATGACCTTTGTGCTGCCCACCTTGGAACGGCGCGGGGTGGAGATCGGTTTGCTTTTTCTCACGATCGCCATGCTAGTACCGTTCGCGCAAGGTCTGGTCAGCATGAAGGAGATTGGCCGTGGGCTTGTGACGCTGCCCGGCATCTTGGCCATCATTGGTGGCATGGTCGCAACCCGCATCAATGGCCAAGGCCTTCGCATGCTCAATCAACAGAGCCATTTGATGATAAGCCTCATTGTGGGCTCCATTCTCGGCATTGTGGTCTTGGGTGGCATCCCGGTGGGGCCGTTGATGGCGGCCGGCGTGACCTACCTGTTATTGGAGGGCATTAGTCTCGTGACGCATTGGTTTCATTGAAGAGAGGGCGCTATGTCTGACGAGATTTTTCTTAACGGCATGATATTGCTTCGCTTTTTGTCGGCCTGCATTGAGTTTACGGGGGCCTTTTTGATGTGGCGCTACTATCGCCTGGATATGGCCATCCGCATCAACGGGTTTCTGGGACTGGCCGGCCCCATCATCCTGACGACCACCATGATGCTGGGAATTGCCGGTTTAGCCGCCAGTCGGGTCCCCGTGGCCAAAATTGTATGGATTGGCCTCGGGGTGGCTTGCATTCTCTGGGGCACTACCCGGTGATTGGACGGGTCATCCGTCATTGGCCGACGCTATTGGCTTTGCTGGTTTTGGCCTGCTACAGTCCCTTTTTGGCGCGGCAGGCCTTTGACCGTGTTCCTGGCCCCTCGCCGCCGGGCGTGGTGCGGCGCATTCCGGTTCGCGGACGTTGGGTGGCGCTGGCGTTTGACGACGGGCCAAGTCCGCTGGAAACGCCGCGGGTGCTTCAGGTGCTGGCCCAATATCATGCCCATGCCAGCTTTTTTGTGGTGGGGCTCAACGTTCATCGTCGGGAGTCCCTGTTGCGGCAGATGATGAGAGACGGCGATGGGGTGGAAAATCATACCGACGGGCACATTAACCTCGCAGCCCACTCCTATTCTCAGGACTTGGCCGATTTAAAAGCCGCCAACCGGGCGGTTGAGATGGTCACCGGTCGACGGCCATATTGGCTGATGCCCCCCTATGACGCGGTCGATCCAACCGTAAGGCGGGCTGCGGCGGCGGCTCACCTTCATTTGGTGGAGGCGTCCCCCGGTGAAAATGTCGCCAACGGCGTCTTAAGCACGGCCGCGGTGATTCATCAGGTGCTGGCTCATGTGGAGCCGGGCAGCATTGTGGTTTTGCATGACGGGCCCGGCAATCTGGCCGTAGTCCACGCCCTGCCGAGCATTTTGTCCCTATTGCAAATTGAAGGATATCGCGTGGGAAGCCTAAATCAAGTCATGCTGAGCAATCGTTCCGCCTGGAGACCGAGCTCCCATTAGTCGGATGTGGGAGCCGCCGGAGCCTCTCGTTGGCGCCGGTGTAAATCCGCCAGCCGTATGGTATCCTCGACCAATCGGGCTAGACGGAGCCCCACCTCGGCGTTGATGAGGTGATTGTCCTCGTCAAAGTCTTTTTCCTCCATGAAGACATAGTGGGGAACGATGGGCGCGCGCAGATAGCTCAAAATGGGCTTAAGCTGATACTCCGGAACCATGAAATGGCGGGCCGATGCCGCGATCATGGCGATGCCGGCCACGGTGTCTCGCAGCGCATGCAGCGGCAACAAGTCAAAGACATTCTTCAGCGGTGCTGGAATGGAGGCTTGATACACGGGGGCAACAATAATTAAGCCGTCCGCGCCCAAGACTGTACTGGCAACGTATCGGGTGTCGCTGGCAAAACCATAATCCCAGTACACGCGGCCGTCACTGAATTCGACATCATAGGCGGCCAAATCCAAGAGCGTCGATTCCACCTCCGGAAACTGGCGGTTGATGACCCCTTGCAGGATATCCACAATGTTGCGCGTTTTGGCACCGACGACGGCTCCCGACAATAGCACGACCTTCATTGACGAACCTCCATCCGGACATGACCGGCCTCTTCATATTGCATGCAGTCATCATACTCTAGTATAGCCATTCCTAAATAGCGTCCATGCTTTTTGCGTCCTCGGGCTTCCACTTCCAGCGAAACGGTACCGG
>NZ_JABBVZ010000184.1 GCF_012933365.1 Sulfobacillus harzensis
GAGATTGTCCCGAATTTCGTGGAATTTGGGGTTCGCGATTCCTCCCAGAGTCTGGTTGAATACTGGGTGTCGAAACCAATGCAACCATAGGAGGAATCGCTCGTGAGTCTCAGTATACCGAATTCCCCGGGAAAACCCCAGAAAAAGGCACGCAAGACACCGCAGACCGAAACCCCGCCCGTTGCGTGGCCAACAGCCACCGAATCATGGGTCGCCATTCTGCAGGAAGCCCAGGCCGGGTTGCTGAGCCTCTCCATCCGTCTCGGTCTCCAGACCCTGCAACAACTGATGGCCACCGAGGTCGACGGCCTGGTGGGCCCGAAAGGCCGCCATAATCCCGATCGGACCGCCGTCCGGCATGGCTTGGAAACAGGATATGTCTATGTGGGCGATCGGCGGGTGCCGGTGACCCATCCCCGGGTTCGCACCAACACCGGGGAGGAAGTGCCCTTGCAGACCTATCAAGCCTTTCAAGACCCCACGCTGGTCACACAAGCGGCACTCGAACGGATGCTGTTTGGTTTGGCGAGCCGGCAGCAACCCCATGCTGACCCCGCCTTGAATGCGGCGTTGGACGACACTGGCCCGAGTAAAAGCACCGTCAGCCGCCGGTTTATTCGAGCGACCCGGCAAGCGTTGGATACCTTTTTAAGCCGTCCGCTAGGCGATCGGACCTGGGTCGTACTGATGATTGATGGGATTCGGGTGGGCGGACATTTAGCGGTCGTCGCGCTGGGGATTGATGACGGCGGTCACAAGCAGATTCTCGGCCTGGCCGAGGGGGCCACCGAGAACAGCACGGTGGTCACGAATCTGCTGACCGATTTAGTCGACCGCGGCTTCGCCATTCCTCAAGGAGCGCTGGCCGTCATTGATGGGGCCAAGGCGTTGGCCAAAGCCCTCCGGGACGTGTTCGGCGATGCCCTCGCCATTCAACGGTGCACCGTGCATAAGACGCGCAATGTGTTGGATCACGTGGCCGACTCGGATCAATCGCGCATTCGCCAGCGCCTCCGAAAGGCCTACCAGGAGCCCACGGCCGAGGAAGCGCTGAAGGCCCTCAAAGCCCTGGCGGCGGACTTAGAGCATGATTACCCGCAAGCGGCCAAGAGCCTCCGGGAGGGAATGGAGGACACGGTGACGGTCCAACGATTACAGTTGTCGGGGACCTTGCGCCAGTCGCTCGCCACCACGAATGCACTGGAATCCGTCAATAGCCAGTTCCGGACCCACGCGAAGAACGTCAAGCGCTGGAGCAACGGGGATCAAGTCCTGCGGTGGCTCGCGGCCGCGAGCCTTTTCATTGAAGACCACCTGAAACGCCTTCCCGGCTACCGGGATCTACGGACACTACAACTCGCGTTGCGACGGTTTCTACATCTCGATAAACGGTCGGTCGGTGAAATGGTCGCCTCATAAAATAAACGAATTCAGCCGTAACAACATGTCTAATATAGTCTCGGAGTCACACCACAGCGTCAGGCGACTAAGGGTAATAGTGAACGCGGCAAAGAAACCTCTTGATGACGGTTTGAGGCCGACGGCTTGATCAGGTCAGGATACGGCCGGGTTCACTGAGTTCCACAGGTTTGCTCACCCAGTGACCAACGGACATACCACCGATTAAAGGGGCGACGTTGAACCTCTTGGATGGCATCCTACCTTATAACGGGTAAGCCTAGGATTTCCCGGACATCGCTGCCCTGTTTTTCTCGGCCCGTTCCAACAATGCCCGCGCCGTAGTGTCACCCCTGTTTGAAACGACACCGCGAGGCACAAGTCTTTCGAATCCTTCGTGATGTACTACATTACCCAGTCGACATCTGTAGACGCCGGCCATCGTCGGTAACAGCCACTAACGTGCCCGAAGCACTGAGCACAAAGGTTCCTTCGGCGACAACTTGGTATTCGATTCGCGGTGAGGAGGGACATTCCCCCAGCGCGTCGTACCCATCGGTGACGCCTTTCTGTGTTTTTACAAGACGGGGAGCAATGACTACCTTTTGGAAGTCTGCTCGGAATCCTAAAATAGATGCGCACACAAGCACAAATACCCCTTAATCATACCGGGTAGCTCCGCGAGTTTATGACCTGTTCGACATTCCAGACCGAAAAGGGATGGCCACTTACTGATTTCGGTACAGGTTATACCAATAGCCATTCGCACCCCACTCCGAATTGTTCCACGGCGTGCCCTTAATGAGGCCCGTAACGTAACTTGGGCTATTCCACGGCGAGGTGCCACCGCTATTTACGGTCACTAAATTGGTGCAGTCCTGGTAGTCCGTGCATGCCGTATTCACCGCGTCGGCCATAGAGGACGTGTATACTTGAGGCGCTGGCCACGAGCTCCCCAGAATCTGGTTGTACGTCGAGGCATACCAACTATTCGGTTGATCCTCTTCAAAGTACCATGACATTCCCGAAGTGCTCGCCATATGGTTATTCACGTCACTATTCAAGGACTCCAATTGGGTGGGAGTAAATCCATACCCCCCTTCCTCATCGAGCATAATACCTCCCCAATAACGCCCCGGATTTGAGGCATTCGCTTCCACGTAACTAATCAGCGAGTTAATCGCGGTTTCGTAGGCCGATAAGCTACCGCAGCCAGCGTAGGGGGTAACTTCCGTTACAGTTTGATACCCATGATTAATCCAGTACACCGTCGATTGTTCCGTCGAGCTTAAGCTATACGCACAGCCCCCGACCCCCAGTTGGAGCCCTTCCACGACGATGGCGTTGGCAGGCGACGGAAAACCGTTACCGGGTCGGGAGTCTTCCATAAACCAACTGGGCGTGGGAGACTGTGCAAACACAATTCCAGGGATGCCGATCAGCATCGTGGATAAGAGAACAGCAATCCCCACCAGATATCGAGAGACATTCCGTGTCTTTCTATTTACCTGCACCTTCATGGTCTTACTCCTCGCTTTTTCTCAGGATTTTTAAGGCTCGTTATTTGAGCGGCGGAGGGCTCCCGGTTCCCGACATTAGTTGATTGATCACCGATCGTGTTCCGTGGTACCAATGAAGATTGTGAAGGTCCAGCACCATAATTCCTTGGGATCCATCTGCTAGATACAATAGGCGCGTGCCAAAGGTTGTCATGAGCTTCACGGGCCACGCGGAGGGGTACGGTAACGCGACTGTCGAAAAGTCCCGCCAATGATGCAACACAGTGGGATTTAAACACCCCGTTCCTTGGTTTGAACAATTCTCGACGGCCACAATCGCCCCGCCGGGGGTTGTAGCCGCCGGGTAGGCTGTTTGACTCATGCCATCCCCAACTAGAACCCATTGGTGTCCCCGATGGAATCGAAAAATGGTTAAGGTTCCGTGTTGGTTCTCTAGTCTCTGAGCGGTGGCCGATGAGAAGAAATTCGAGCCCGCCATCACGGTACCGGGTGATGGCCAAAACGGTTTGGGTTGCGCAACGTTTCGGGCATGTGGATTGATAGGCGTTTTGGTGACATTACACTTCCCAATGGGCACACCGCGGCCACAATAAGAACTCGCCTGCGCCACCGTTACAGGGCGTCCATGAAAAAACGTGTTGCCTGCAATAAGCAGACCCAGCACACCAACCAGTATTGCGGCAACCTTGATAGTGATAGTTCTCATAATCATGCCCCCTTCGAAAAGAACTTCCTGCCCACGTCTCCGCTTATGTTAAAACGTCGAACGGAGCGAAAACGTTACCAAATTTTCTCAGGTAGGGGCACGTCATTTCGCGGCAGGAATCGCAAGAAGTACTCAAGAAAACGGTTCACCTCCGAGCTCGAGCCTAAGGGCCTATAGGATTGCGCCAAATCACGAGAAATTCTGTGAAAAATACAGAAAGCAAAATCTACGAAGCCTGGGACAACCTC
>NZ_JABBVZ010000185.1 GCF_012933365.1 Sulfobacillus harzensis
AAACCGCTCGCCACCACCATCGGCACCGTCGGCGCCATCGTGGTCGGCACAGCCGTCGTGAAAGCCGGCTTTGTGAGTCCGCAGATTATTGTTGTGATGACCCTCACTGCGCTGAGCTTCTTTACCGCCCCGAGTTACGACTTGACGGGCACCTGGCGCTTGCTCAGTTGGGTGATGCTCGTGGCCGCCTTTGTTTATGGCATCTATGGTCTGGTCCTCGCGACCATCGGTCTCACCATCAAACTGGTGACCGAAACCTCCTTGGGCGTGCCCTATCTGACGCCGCTTGCGCCGTTCCGCGCGGTGGACTGGGCTGACGCCTTGTGGCGGAAGCCCTGGGCGCACTTCGTGGAGCGCCGGACCGAGGCTCGTCCTCAAGACGCGCGGTGGGGTCAGACTCCCTCCCAGCAGCCCGCTTCCGTCCCCCTGCAGCGGGGCCAGATCGATCCCCGGGCATGACCCGCCGACTGCGGTGGGCGGCGGCGCTCTGCACGGCACTCGCCCTCCTCACGGGCTGCTGGGACCAGCGGCCGGTGGAAGGCCGCGGCGTGGTGGAATCGGTCGGCGTGGCGCCCACGGCGACCCCCGGAGTGCGGCAGTGGACGTTTGTCTTCCCCAATCCGACGGAATCGGTCAGCAACCTCGGCACGCTGCCCCCCGACCAGAACCTGTATGCCCTGGCGGTGACGGCCCGGACGTGGACCACCGCGTTGCTCAAGGTCCAACAACAGTCCACGCGCGATTTGTACTTCGGCCAGTTTCGGGTGTTGGTGCTGTCCCCCCGCCTCTCGGCGTCCACCTGGGCCCGACTCATCACGACCTTTAACCGTTCCGGCCGCATTCTCAAAACGTTTTATGTCGTCGCAGGCGATCCCGCGGGCCTCGTCGCCCAAACCCCGACCCTCAGTGAGGGCGGGCCGTTCTATGGGCTCTTTAAATTGCTCGCCTGCCATTGCCAGCCCTTTATGTTCGGTCAACGCGCGTGGCAGGTCTGGGACCGTCTAAAGACGCCCGGGGTCTCCCCCGTGGTACCGCTCATTCGCGTGTCCGCGTCGGAAATCCTCGAAAATCGCCAAATAGCCGTCTTAGGCCCCAAGACCGTCATCCCCTGGTCGCCAGCGGCGTCGGCAGGCTGGGCCTATCTGACCCAGCATGTCGTCAAAGGCGCCCTCACCGTCACGGTCGATGGTCAGCGCATTGGATTGAATCGCCTGCACGGTTCGAGTCACGTGACCGTGGTCGCAGATGCGGCGGGCACGCGCGTGGTGGATCGGCTGTCCTACCGGGCGGCCCTCGAGGACGTTCCGCCCACCCTTCGCTTGACGCCGGCCGAAAAGACCGCCATCGCCCAGGCGGCCAGTCACGCCCTGCTCCGGCTTGGAGACCAAGCCGTGCGGGCAGCCGAGCGCGAACAGGTGGATCCGTTTGGCTGGCACCGCGAGGCGCAGTGGGCACGCAATGCGCCGGGATCACCCTGGCCGATGCCGGTCTCGTGGACCGGATGGACGGTGGATCTCACGGCCAAGGTACATATTGCCAACGAAGGAGTGTCCCAGTAGTGGAGACGGCGGCGAAAGGCCTCAGTCCCCTGGAATATACCACGATGCTTGTCACGGCGATTGTCGGCAATATCATGTTTGTCTGGCCGCACCATGTGGTATCCGCCGCCGGGGAAAACGCCCTGGGGAGCATTGTCGTTCTCATCGCCGCGCTCATGCTCAGTGGACTTCTACACCACCACGCCGTATGGCGGGCGACCCGGCATCGCCTCACCCGCTGCCTTCTGACGAGCGCAGCGGGCCTCAGCCTCACGCTCGTCGTGGGGGTCGATCTGGCCTTACTCGCGTTGTTGCTCCAACTGATGGGGACCTTGTTTTATGCCGACACTCCCCGTTGGGCCCTCCTGTTGCCCTTGTTGGGCATCATGATTTGGGGGGCCGGTATTCGGTTGGATGCACTCGGTCGGCTCACGCAGTTGTGGGTGCCCCTCGGCGGGACCATGTTGGCCTTTGTATCCGCCGTAGCGCTGATCCATGCGACGCATCTGCGGCCCCTGTGGCCGCAGAATTGGTACCTCACCCCGATGGGGCACGGCATCGCCAACATGGCCCACCTCATGCTGCCCGTTGGCCCCGCGGTCGTGGTGCTCGCGCCCCGGGTCAACGCGGCCAGGCATATCGTACGACGCGCGTTTCTTGTCGCGGCGGGAACCATCAGTGTCATGCTGCTCACGATCTACGCGCTGGTGATGATGATGCTGGGGCCCAACGCCATCGTGCAACTACATTGGCCCTTGGTCTACAGTTTGGAGACCATCACCTTGGACAGCACCTTTTTTATTAGCCGTATGGGGCTCGCGGTCATCTTTCTCTGGACCGCAGTCGTGGTGCTGTCGTTTGCGACCCACCTGCGCCTCATCATGCAATGGCTCCTACCCCGCCGGGCGACCCCGCCCATCTGGGGGATCGGTGGGCTTGGCCTGCTCTACAGCCTCGCGGTGGTCGCCTTCCCGACGCCCTCGTCCGCCACGCGCTGGATTCTCCACACGCTCGATCCGATTGCCCTCGGATATTTAATCCTGCAACACGGCCTACTCGCCGTATGGCTCGGAATCGATTCCCTCGCGCAGCGGCGTCGACAACGAACGCGGACGATCGCCCCGATCCAGGAATGACTCCCTGCGCACTTCTCGACGCGGCGACCCAGCTCGGTCGAAGAAGCTTCCTCGGGCTCACCGTGGCGGAAAAGGGGCGAGCGACTGTTGTTCTTCAGTACCGGGGTCAATGTAAGGTGAGCGTCAAATAATCCCCACCTTGCGGTGGGGACCTAAAGGTATCACTGACCCTGGCGAGTGGGCGCTGGCGACTTGAAATCGTCCGGGAGTTCGCTCGACCAGGGCAACAGCGCCTGCCATGTCGCCAAATCGTTGAGGTTGTGATTGGGCAGTTCTTCAAACAAATATTGTAAATAGGCTTGCGGATTCAGCCCGTTTTCTTTCGCCGTTTCGATGATACTGTAGACGAGCGCACAGGCCTTCGCGCCCGCGGCGTATTACTGAAGAGCCTATTACTCCGCCCGATGACAAACGGCTTGATGGCGCGCTCACTCCGGTTGTTGTCAATCTCTAGCCGGCCGCCCAATAAGTATCCTTCCAACTGAGCCCATTGATTCAGGCAATAGGTCACCGGCCTTGCCCACCGCACTGTGTGGCAAGATTTCCGACTGCTGAGCCTCCAGCCACCCATGAAACGCGGACAGAATGGGCGATACGCCGCGCGCGACGCGCGAGGGCCGTGCGGGCCGTACTGGGGCCGGCCCGTTGCCCGGCGGGCAACGCCTTCAAGGCCTCATCGAATTTCCGCCGGGGTGCGTGACCTTCTCGACGTTATGATAGCCGGCATAGCCATCGACCTGGAGATACCCCTCAAATCCGGCGAGAAAGGCCTGGGGATGGGATCCCGCCCGTGTCTTTTGGTAGTCATACAACACAATCGCGGGTCCCTCGCGACCGGTCCGATACAGCTACATGTAGGATTTGGCCTCCGGGGCTCGGCCGTCTTCGTGTAGAACTTGCACGGTCGTTTCGTCCGCTTGCAGAATGTCCTGGACCAACAGATGCCGACGGAGTTCCTGGTAGAGCGGATGGAGCCATTCATGGGCCACATACACCACCCAATTGGCCATCGTTTGACGGGAAATCGGGACCCCCAGCCGCCGCCATTCTTGCTCTTGGCGATAGAGCGGCAACCCCAAGGTGTATTTCTGATGAAGGATATAGGCCATCACGGAGGGACTGGCAAAGCTGCC
>NZ_JABBVZ010000186.1 GCF_012933365.1 Sulfobacillus harzensis
CCCGAAAACAGGGAGGAAGATGACCCGCTTCCTCCACTAACCGGGGCAAAACGGGCACATTTTAGGGACGGCATCACTGCCCAGGTACCTTCTGAGTCAGCCCCTTTTTATGTCGTGAGGGAGGACGAAGTAGGTGAATGAGCGTCAAGATTCATTTACCACCCGGGGAAAAGGGATCTCAGCTTGGGTATGGAATGGCCGGGCGTCACTTCCCCTCAGTAGACGAGATGGCGTGGCCGAATGGGGTTGAGTTGTCAGTGTTCCCCAAAAGTCGGTGCTAAGAGGCGCGCACCCTGAAGAATCTCGTCCTAACGGAGGTCGATGTCAGCGATGGACGCCTGAATCTTTGCCGTCCGCCTCCGAGAAGGCCTTGGGTTAGGTGTTACGCGGAACTACGCTCCCCGGCGAATCATCGGCATCGATCCATGTGGAAGTGATTGGATGAGGCAGGAGTTTTTCGACATAACTCGAATTGATTGGGAAAGAGTCGGATGAAGGGGGCGGACCATGGACAACGAGTTTATCGCATCAGCAACGGAGGAAACCATTCATGGCGTGTCAGGATTTGAACAGCAAATCGGGCCTGGACTAAAGGATTTGGCCAAATTGGCGGAAAAGCTTGGTCGCCTCAAGAAAATCGGCGGGCAGATCACGGTGATGAACCTCTTGGATTTGAGAAAGCAGTTGGAGGACGTGGGACGCTTGTCGTTCGAGGCCCAAGCTCTGGCCGAAGAGGTTTCAGGGAAGCTCGCACGTTACGCGGTGGCTCTAGAGAGTACCGATCAAACGGAATGGTGGGAACGTTTCCGGAAGGCTTTTCATAGCGGATATCCACCCGTGGAGGGAGAATTCCCCACCTTTCAGGTGTTCCCGGTTGAGGTCAGGGTGGACTTCGCAAATGAGCTGGTAATGATTAATAACCGCACCGTCCGCGCACTCCACCCGGAAGCAGTGGCAGCGCTGGTGGAAAAGGAATGGGATCGCTTAAACCGGGAGCGATTTAATGCCGCGTCCTTCGCGAAAGCATTGGTGCGGGCTTATGACCTTCTATTGCTGGAGTTGAAGGATAAAGCAGGGGGTCGAGATCCGGGGCGCGCCATTCCCCTGCGCACGCTCCATCAAACCTTGGCCTTAAAATCGGGGGTGAGCGGCTATAGTCTCAACCAATTTGCCTTCGATGTGTATCGCTTGCGCCGCTCACCGCACATGGTGGTTGACGGCCGCCGGTTAGATTTTGGCACGTCGAGAAACCGGGGCATCGTCATTACCCATCCGGGAGGCCGCCAAGAAAACCTGGGATCGCTGGAACTTATCCCTGAGGATCAGGCGTTATGAACGGCGACGGGTCCCTTAACGCAGTCTGGCTGGATGCGTCTGCCTGGCCGAATGCCGTGATTCAGGAGGCCTTTGTCGACCCGCTCGGGATCGAAGGTTTTTGGCGCACGTGGTATTTAGAGGGGTTTGTCGATCAAGGACATGGTAAGGTCAAATGTGTGATAGGCCGCCCAGGATCGGGGAAAACACATGTTCTTCGCCATCTCGGCTTAGTGGCTAAAGAGATCGGGTATCAGGTCGCATGGGTCGATTTCGCGAAGACTAAAGTGGCCGCCATTGATGACCTTTATCGCGTGGTCGCAGGCCAAGTGGATTGGGAGAACCTCCTCAATGAGACGTTAATCGAGATTATCGGAAAAGAGCTCGGATATCCGGAATTTGACGGAAATCCCCGCGATTTTATCACCTGGGGAGAGGTTGAACGCCAAGTCGTACCTGCCCTATTACGGCGCGACCTCCGAGAAGCGATTGACCGTTGGCTTCGACGGGCGGACTGGCACCCCGAATTTCGACTGGCCGTGCGGACCTGGATGCAGGAGCAAATCGGGGATCTCGTTCCTGAAGACTCCCCGGCAGCGCTTTGGCTTCAGGGCGAAAAGCTCGGCGCGAGTCAGCGGAAGACTCTCGGGGTGAAAAGCAATGTGACCCGGCGGAATGCCCGGGCACTCTTGGCGTCTTTAGCGTCGCTGGCGCACCTCGCTCGCGGTCGAGGTCTCCTCGTCTTGCTGGACAATGTCCATGTCGTCGCCTTAACCACGCGCCTTGATGGGCGACCGTACTATACCAAAGGCGCGCGCGACCAAGTCTATGAAATGCTCCGTCAACTGATCGACGAGTCGCCTTTCACCCCGTACCTGATGACGATATTGGCGGGTACGGCGGATCCGCTCCATCAGGCAAAGGCAGGCTTTCCGTCATATCCGGCACTTTGGGAACGCCTCCAGACCGAAGTGCAAAGCAATAAGGTCAACCGGTTTTCCGACATGGTTGATCTGGATCGATTGTGGGATGGGGATGAGGAGGCTGTGATCAAACTACGCCACGCATGGTCGCGGGAGGCGGTGGTAGGCATGCTCGGAGCGGAATTCGTTCCGGATTCAGGAGGATCGCTGGGGCTCGAATGGGGTCAGCCGCGGCGTCTGATCACGGAGGTCTGGCAAACCCCAGGGGAAAGGGGGCACGTGTGGTGAGTGCACGGGTGATTATTGAAGGGCTTCGGTCCGGCATCCCCTATCGTGAAACGGCAGAGGCCATGACCATTGGCCGCCAAGAGAACTTAAAGGCCTTGGGAACGCTCATGGAAACGGTCGCTCAGGGTCGTCGCCCGAAGCTTTGGGGCCAGGTCATCCGGGCCAACTATGGTGAGGGGAAAACCCATCTCATGCACGCGTTGGCATCGTTGGCGTGGGAGTCAAACTGGGTTGTGAGTATGATTTCGGTGAGCAAAGAAACACCGTTGGATAGTCTCGACCGCATCTACCCGAAGCTGGTGCTGAATGCGGTGCGCCCCGGCAGCAATCAAGCGGGACTGGAGCCGATTGTGGAAGAATCGCTCCGGGGACCGCACCTCTTGGCCGAATCCCGAGATGTGCCCTTGTCCGATCGCGTTCGAGCGCTACTGGATAACCTGGTGCGGCAAAACGCTGGGATGGAAGCCCTGATGGCGGACTTGCATGGACAATTTATGAACCTCGGCGACTTAAAACGCATTCATCGGGAGAATTTCTCCAAGCCCTTAACGATTTCTCACTCCCGGATACGGGAGGAAATTCCCGCGTATTTTGCTCTGGTCGACTGGCTCATTACGCGGGCCGGCTATCAAGGGTGGCTGCTCTTGATTGATGAGGTGGAGTTGATGGGCAAATTCGGGCGGGGGGCGCGTGCGCGGAGTTATGCCAACGTCGGACGGATATTGGAGGGCTTGGGCGAGCGGACCATCTCGGTGTGGGCGGTGGCGGCCAACTTTCAAAACGACGTGATTATTCAGCGAAAGGATCTCGACCAGGCGCCCGCCTGGCTCTTAGCGCGCCCCAAAGATGCGGCCGATGCTCGGCTGGCCCAGGTGGCGCTCGAAGAGCTGTCGGCCGCCCGCCCCCTATCGCGACCCAACGCCGCCCAAATCCGCGAGCTCATGGAACGGGTCTATCAGCTCCATCAAGAGGCCTATAGCTGGTCGCCCCCGGTTCCCGTCGACCGGTTCTATGAAGTGGTCGGTGAGCACATAGAAACCATGGATGCGCGGCTTCGGCTTTGGATTCGACTGGCCATTAGCATTTTAGACTTGTGGCGTCAATATGGGGTCGAGGGGTTTCAGGTTAGAGCCGGGCAGCTAAAAGAGGTGGATTTGAGCGAGGATGACGACGATCCAGCCGACACGGACCTTATCGATCGGCGGGCCCTGTTTGACTAAGGAG
>NZ_JABBVZ010000187.1 GCF_012933365.1 Sulfobacillus harzensis
GTGGGGGCAAATGGCCCTGGCGTTCGGGGCAGAATCCTTGCCCCATCTGCAAAACGGAATCCCGAGAGGCTATGGAATAGTTGGGGGACCGACCGAGCACCACACGGACTATCGAATCCTTGGGCACCGTAATTTCATGGGACTGGACATGCGTGGTGAGCGTTGCCTCAGCACGGAAATCGATCGGCCAATACCGGCTCCCTTGTTTTTTTGCCGCGACACCGATGAATTTTAGCGGCTTATTGGAGTCCGTGTGCGCGGTGACCCATTGTCGAGCTATCGGTATCGGCGCAGCCGGCTCTATACCGGTCGACAACCCCGGCCCACAGCCAGCTGCGGAGACGATTGTAAGTCCTGTGAGTAGCGTGACTCCGAACCGTTTGACAAGACCCATGTGGTACCTCCCCGGGACGGCAAACATGCAACATTTCTTGGACAGCCACTTCCGGATTCATCAACACGCCATCCCGGTGTAACTTATCACGGCATCGAAGTGGGCCGGGAAACGGTAAGTGATACGCATCGCCCGCAACAAAGGAGACATTGGCAATCGCACGTTGGTGGGCTTTTGCCGTGGCTGTCTGAATAAATCTATCATCCAAGTGTACACCGGTGGCGGTCCCGGAGTTGACACAAATAAGTGATAAACGGGGCCGAGCGCGTCCCACGGCTTAAGGCAGACTCGCCCCCGTCAGCTTATTCGCATTGGCGCGTTGCACGTCAAGAATATTGGTCAACGCCTGCGCCGGCCAGTCCCCGGGAGCCGCTCGGCATCATGGGTCGCACAAGGAATGATTAATGAGTTAACGAGCGCCCAACAAGGACCTCTGTGGAAAGGTGTCGTTGCTGAGGTCGAAGATGCGAACCGGGCTACCGTCATGATCCTGGTAGACCGCATAGCGCCCAGGAGGGACATCGCAAGGGGGCAGAACCCAGGTAAACGCGTGTTTCCATGTCCCATAGTACTCGTCCACGTTGGTCACCAGAAAAACCGTGCCCGCTCCGATGGTGCATTCGAACGCGTCTTGTTCGACCATGATGTCGGGGCGCTGAGCGCCCGGCGTTTGGAGTAACGCGGTATTCTCGTCCGGCCACCATCGAGCTTCCGCCCCTAGGGCCTCCCGATAAAACTCGACCGCCCGATGGACATCTCGGGTCGGATACATCGCGAAAGCCAGGTGGTTTAGGACACTGCCATCAGTTTTACTGGGCATAGCGGTCGTTCCTCCTCACACGCCGTATCTTTCATATAACACCACCCCCCGGCCAACCCGGTTTCGAGACCGTTTCTCTCACGAACCGGACCGGCCGGTTAACGAATCGGACTAAAAACGCCACGGAATGCCCAAGGGTTTCTAGTCGAGCCCGGATGTTTATGATTGGCGAAGTCAAAATCCATAGTGCCGGGCCTGGGATCTGCCGGGGCATCCGCTCACATGAGGGCACAACGTGCCGCATGAAGCATCCGATCCCCAGGCACGTCTAGTGCTCCTGAATTTCGACCTGAGTCAAGCAACGATTCGTATAATCGCAATACCATAACGTGTCGCCAGCGCCACGGCACAACCCGGTGGGGTGGCCCGGCAAGTCAAACCGCGCAATCGCGGTATTCTGGTTTCGATCCCATCCCACCAGCTGCCGGGCCGGGTAATCGGTAAACCACAGCGTGTTATGAACGCGAGCCAATCCATGGACGGAACCATCGATCTGCCAGTGCCTGAGAAGCCGGTGGGTACTACCGTCGCGCTCTTCGATGATCCCTGTTGCCTTGGAGCCCAACCAATAGCGGTCCCGTTCCACGTGGAGTCCGCACATCGCCTCGGAATCGGCCGCCAATGCGATTTCGTCCAGCACCCACCCATCGGTCGGACGAATCAACCGGATGCGCTTGGGCGTCCCCGCAATTTGCCATAGAAGATTCCCGTCGAAGCCGAGGCACGTCCGCACATCGTCACAAGACAGCTCAGATTTCACCTCGCCCGTCTCCGGGTCCACTTGATAAATGGCGTTGGTGGCACCGTCGGAATGCCAAAGACCAAGGCCATCCCAAGCCACCCCGCACAGATGTTCGCCGGGCGCCGGGACGGACCTTACCACTTCCATCCGCATGTTCGTTTGCTCACCTGCCCTTCGTTACTTCAAAATATAACGACGGTGGTTTGGAGTGCTGCCCGATGGACAGAGCGGTACTTTGGCCCCCACTAGTCCACCACCGGTGCTTTTTTGCCCACTTAAGATAATCCCACGCCTCCGCTGCGCTCAGCACGATGGTTCTCCATCGAACCGAACGTCGCGCACCGACTTACGGTGCGACCACCTCCACCTTGATTCGGTCCGGATCCTCAAAATAGAGCGCATAGTGGTCCGGTCCGCCGGCAAAGGGATGGCGATCTTCATAGAGAACCCGAAGGCCGCACGCACGCACCTGCTCGGTCAAGGCATCGACCTGGTGTCGTGATCGGGCCCACAAGGCCAAGTGGTTCAGGCCAACGCGGCCTCGGTGGTACGGCACATCCAGATGCCGGGCCAGAGCCTGCACGAACACTAAGTAGGTATCGTTCAACCGCCAACTGCGTCCCGTGTCCCATTCTTGGAACGGCTCGTACCCGAGCTCCGCAAAAAACCATCCCCAGAATTCCGTAGAACGAGCAAGGTTTGAGACATAAATTTCAACATGATGAAGACCCTTCAAGAGAGGTTGTCCCAGGCTTCGTAGATTTTCCGGACGCAGATTCTCTTGGATTTTCGCATCGTTTCGGGTTCGGCATTTTGTCGGTTGAGGAAACGGGACGCCGATATCTGATAATATATAAACAATTCTACGAATTTCTTTGCTACTCTCGCCGATTTTTAGAATGTGCTATTTGTGAGCTGATCGAGTCCAGTCATGGTCGGTCCGATTGGTGACTTAACCTGCTTTCTGCTTTCTACTTCGCCTGCGGCATCGGCACTCTTGGCACTTGTTATGGCCTCCCTCAGTGCAGAGTCGTCATGTAGGCCAACCGAAAAGACGGCGAATAGCTAACAGGAATGTATCGGGGTCACTACTCCGCGGCATTGAAAGAGCCGCATAGTGATCAGCATTGAAGTTCGCCATCCGGCCCTCGGGATCCCATACCAAATCCACTATCCAACGCCCATCAGGAATAGTGAAGTCTGTGCTTCGAAACAACCGCCGAATGTTGTCTGGTATGGCTAAGCGCTCGACGTAGCGGTCGTTTTGAAATTCTGTTACGAAGGTTTTCCATTGGCCCAACCATGATACGGCGAAAACATCCGGAGGGAAGGGCTCGGAAACCCACTGAGGATCGACCCACCGTTGCTCGACGGCAAATCGTTCAGCCGGATCCATGCGGCGTAAAAGGCACAGGTTCGCGAACCACTTCTCCCACACTAGGAGAATTCCATCATGGTTCACTGCTCCAAACCAGGGCTGCCGCGCGATCCACAGGGCAAAATTAAGGCTTAGCGGTCGACGCTCGACAATTGCGCCGGATTGAGAATTTTGCAAAATGCTCTCCCTCCTGCAGGAATGTTTCCGAACATGGAGAATTATACCACTCATCAACCAATGAAAGGAAAAAAACCATGCGGATAAATCATTTGAGGGTTTTTCATAACTGGACAAATCACGGCTGTGGATAAGTGCTCCCCCTTGATGATGCCCTTTCCAACGTT
>NZ_JABBVZ010000188.1 GCF_012933365.1 Sulfobacillus harzensis
TCAGAACGTTGGAAAGGGCATCATCAAGGGGGAGCACTTATCCACAGCCGTGATTTGTCCAGTTATGAAAAACCCTCGTGTGTCTCAGGAGCAGTTTGGCCAGGTTATGGCGACCAATTTGTGAGGAAGTTTCTTGTGTCTCGGGCTTTTGTCCCGCTGTTTTTCGATTAAGGGGGGGCGATTAGTCAAGCTCTCTATGAATGATCAAACGATGGTGCGAAGAGGCTTTGTATAGCCCTTCCGGGGTAGGCACCGAATCCTTGTCCCGCATTATGGCCGAGGATCTAAAGCCCTTTCGCATTAGCGTCAACATCCTGCTTCCCGGCGGAGCGACCCGAACCACCATGATTTTGGAGCGCGTATCCCAGATGGTACAGGCAGGACTCTTAGTTCCGGCCATTACGGGACCTCCTATGGTCTTTTTAGCGTCCAACCAAGCTTATGGCTTCACAGGAGAACAGATTGAAGCGACTTATTTTGATGCATGGTGCCGAGAGCATGGCATAGACCGCTAGCGCACGGCGCATGTTAGAGAGGAACTTTGGGGAGGGACAATTATGGAAGAAACGGCCAAGAGAGTGTCAGTCAGCGTCAACGGAACCTCCTTAGAGGCCAGAGAAGGCGAACGGCTTATCGATGTGCTGCTAGAGAATGGGACGCCCATACCCCACGTCTGTTATCTTCCTATCTTAGGACCGATCCAAACCTGCGATACCTGCATCGTATCGGTGGATGGGGCCTATGTGCGCGCCTGCGCCGAGACGGTTCGGGATGGGATGAGCGTGGATACCGAATCGCGTCCCGTGAAAGCACGCGAAGAAGAAGCGATGCAGCGCATCTTAGGGAATCATCGGCTTTACTGCACGGTGTGCGACAACAACAATGGGGACTGTGTGGTCCACAACACCACCGAGCTTCTGCGAATTGAGCATCAAACCATCCCGTACACGCCCAAGCCCTATCCGCCCATTGACGACTCCAATCCTTTTTATCGGTATGACGTCAACCAGTGCATCTTGTGTGGGCGGTGCGTGGAGGCCTGCCAGGATCTGGAGGTTAACGAGACGCTGTCCATCGACTGGAGTCTCGAGCGGCCACGGGTGGTGTGGGACGACCACAAGCCCATCGGCGAATCGTCCTGTGTGTCCTGCGGCCATTGCGTGACCGTTTGCCCCTGCAACGCCCTGATGGAGAAGTCCATGCTGGGCGAGGCCGGGTTTTTGACCGGGATTAAGCCGGATACGTTGCTACCCATGATTGATTTGGTGGAGGGGATCGAGCCCTCGATGGGGCCGGTCTTTGCGCTCTCGAATGTGGAGTCGCAAATGCGGGACAGCCGCATCAAGCGCACCAAGACGGTCTGCACCTATTGCGGCGTGGGCTGTTCATTCAACGTTTGGACGCGAGACCGCAAAATTTTGCAGATTGAGCCGCCACTGGAGGCACCGGTGAATAGTGTTTCCACCTGTGTGAAGGGGAAGTTTGGGTGGGACTGGGTCAACAGTCCAGAGCGTTTGACCAAGCCCTTAATTCGCGACGGTGATGGGTTTCGAGAGGCAGCTTGGGACGAGGCGTTAAACTTGGTGGCGTCGCGCTTGTCGGCGATCAAGAAGCAGGATGGGCCGAATGCCCTGATGTTTGTGGCCTCCAGCAAAGGATCAAACGAAGAGGCTTATTTGGTGCAGAAGCTGGCCCGCTCGGTCATCGGCACCAACAATGTCGACAACGACTCAACCTATTGTCAGGACCCCGCTACCTTTGGACTCAAGGCCACGGCGGGCTACGGTGCGGACAGCGGCACCTTGAAGGATATTGAAGCGGCCGATTTGGTCATTGCCATCGGCTCTAATACCGCCGAGTCACACCCCGTCTTCGCCACCCGCGTCAAGCGGGCCCATAAGTTGCGGGGACAAAAGCTGGTGGTGATTGATGTCCGACGCCATGAAATGGCGGATCGGGCGGATCTCTACATCCACCCTAAGAGCGGATCGGATCCGTACCTCTTGGCTGGTGTGCAGAAGTACTTGGTGGATCAAGGCTGGATTGACCGCGAATTTCTGAATCAGCACGTCAACGGTGTGGACGAGTACCTGAAATCGCTTGAGCCCTATACGCTGGACCAGGTGGAAGCGCTGACCGGTGTAACGCCGGATACCATCAAGACGTTGGCGGAAATGATTCACCAGGCACCCAAAGTCGCCATTCTATGGGCGATGGGCATCACCCAGCAGGGGCAGGGCGCCCAAGGGTCCTTAGCGATTGCCAACCTGTTGCTGTTGACGGGCAATATTGGGCGGCCTGGCACCGGGGGGTATCCGCTCCGGGGACACAACAATGTGCAAGGGGCTAGCGATTTCGGCAGCAAACCGCGATTTTTGCCCGGATACCAGGATGTCCGGGATGAAAAGGTCCGCGCTCATTGCGAGTCCGTATGGGGGGGCGAGCCCATTCCCGACGAGCCGGGGCTGTCCAATACGGAAATTGCCGATGGGGTGTTGGATGGCCGGATCAAGGGCCTCTATATTGTCGGTGAGGATACAGCGCTCGTTGACAACAACATTTCCCGCATACAAAAAGCTCTCGAAAAGGTGGACTTCCTAGTCGTTCAGGAGGTGTTTATGACCAAGACGGCCCAATACGCCGACGTGATTTTGCCGGCGGTCCCGTCCCTGGAAAAAGAGGGTACGTTCGTCAATACCGAACGACGCATTCAGCGCTTCTATCAAGCCTTAGACCCCTTGGGGGACGCGAAACCCGATTGGGTCATCCTCACCGAGGTGGCGAACCGTTTGGGCGTCCCATGGCACTATAGCCATCCGTCGGAAATTATGGCGGAAGTGAGCCGCGTGGCGCCGCTATTTGCCGGAGTGAGCTATGAGCGGTTGGAAGGATTTCAAAGTCTCAACTGGCCGGTGGCCGCCGACGGCACGGACCAGCCGCTGCTTTATCAACACGGCTTCAACCACCCCGACGGCAAAGCCAAACTCGTACCCTTAAGCTTTCACGAGGTACCCGTCCCCGAGACGGAGTACGACATTCTGGTGAATAATGGGCAGTTGCTGGAGCACTTCCACGAGGGCAACCTCACCTATCGCGTCCCAGGGATTAAGCACTTGGTGCCGCATGTCTTTGTTGAGGTGTCGCCGGAATTGGCCCGTGAAAAGAATCTCAAGGATGGGCAATGGGTCCGCCTCATTACGCCGGACGGCCGTGCCCGTATGCGCGTGGTCATCACCGAGCGGGTCGAGGGGCATGAGGTGTATCTGCCCATGAACTCCACCGGAGACGGGGCCATAAATCAGTTAACGCCCGAGGTGTTTGACCCCGAAACCCGCACTCCTGGATATAAGCACACCTATGCCAAGCTGGAGCCCCTGGATGTGGAGCCGGGTACGCCGCTGCCGCGCCGCAATTGGCGATACCAGAAACGCAATCCGCAACCGGGCGTGCGCGTCGAGAAGAAGTGGGAACGAGGCGACTACCGTCCCTTGGTTACTGTCAACGCGGAAGAGCGTCCTGTAGAGATGTGATTTCGGCGGACTTTGACAGTTGAGGAAAAAATCCCCCCGTTGGTACGGTTGTGG
>NZ_JABBVZ010000189.1 GCF_012933365.1 Sulfobacillus harzensis
TGCGCGTGTTCCCTCTGGGCGTCTGCTGATATTTGTCCCCAAAAACAAACTGTTGACAAGTCCAATAACATCTTTGCGGGCTACGGAGCCTCGGCCACATTAGGTGAAGAGGCGAAGAACCCTCAGAAATCCATCGCCCGTGCAGTGATTCTGTCGTTGGTCATCATCGGGTTTGTGTTGATTTTCGTCGGGTACGCGACCACTGTGGCATGGGGCGTTCACAACATGGGGAGTTACGTCTCATTGCCGATGCCCTTACTTAATTTGGTCAAGAAAGTGTTGGCGTCGGAATGGACCCCGTGGTTTTGGATTTTGACGGTGCTCATCATCAACAGTACGGTAACCGCGATCATCGCTATTACTAATGCCCAGGTTCGTGTGCTGTTCGCCTTGGGGCGGGACAAAATTGCCGTGCCGGCTGTTCTAGGGTCAACGCATCCGAGGTATAAGACGCCGGCTCGGGCCATTCACACGCAGTCCATTATCGGGATCGTGATTGTCACTATTGTAGGATTTTGGCTTGGCTCATTCAGTGGGTTCCTGTTTCTGGCCGAACTGGTGACGCTGTCGAACCTCGTGATACACATCATGGCCAATATCTCGTTGATACGGTATTACCGCAAGACGGGCGAATTTCGTCTGTTGGTACATGGCATCATCCCCATCATCGCGAGCCTTATGTTCTTGTTCCCGATATACTTCTCTCTGTTTCCGGTCCCTAGTTTTCCGAACAACATCCCACCATACTTGGTAGTACTTTGGGCGATTATCGGCTTTGTCCTATTGGGGCGGACCGTTCGTCGCCGTCCGGACGTTCTGAAGCAGGCGGGTATGGTGACGGCCGAGCGCATGGACGCCGCGCCGCCCGGATTATAGGAGGTCAATGTGACTCCGTTACAGCATGCGGAAAGGTTAAGGATACACTTCGGTCTGACCCATCTTTGGGTGAAAAACGAGACGGTCTCTCTTTCGGGTTCCTTTAAAGATCGGGGAGCTGTGGTGGCTATTCGAGAGGCGCTCTCCGGGGGATTTCGACGGGTCGTGACCGCCTCCAGTGGAAACGCCGGGGCGGCCATCGCGGCACACGCGGCCCGTGCTGGCCTAGGCGCAACAGTGTTGGTCGATCCCGCTGCACCGCCGGCGAAGCTGCGCCAGATTCGGGCGTATGGCGCAGATATCATGGTGGTGGACGGGTTGTTCAATCAGCCGTCCGACACGTTTATCGAGCAGATTAGTCGGATAGCGCGGGATATGGATGCGTACCTCGCCTTCTTCTGGGAGCCTGTGAATCAGGCCATTATTCAGGGATTCGAGGTGATTGCCGAAGAAATCGTGAGCCAACTGGGGCAAGCCCCAGACGTCGTGATCATCCCTACGGGCGGAGGAGATCACTTGGTCGCACACGCTCGCGCTTATATTCGCCTCTGGCGAAGGGGGGTCACCGCATTTGTCCCCCAGCTAGTCGCGGTTCAGCCTGAAGGAGCATCACCTTTGGTGGACGCCGTCCGAAACGACTCGCCCAAGGTCGAATATCGGCCCAATCCCACGACTGTGGCGTCAGGACTTCGGGTGGCCTTTAGTGGGAATCATGCGCTGCAGGTTTTGCGAGACGCGACGGGCACTCGTGCGAAGCATTTGGCGACTACTGTGAGCGATGCTGACATTCAGATGGCGCAAACCCTCTTGGGGACGTTCGAGGGACTTTGGATGGAACCGTCTGGGGCCGCCGGGGTTGGGGCATTGCCGAGCCTTGTCGCCGGCGGCGAGATTGCGACCGATGCGACGATTGTAGCGGTTCTCACTGGAGCCGGTTGGAAGGATTAAAAACTCGGCGGCGTGACAGCGACAATGTAGACGCTCGGAGCATCGGTTGGGTTGACGTATCGGTGTGCCCGATTCGAATCGAAGTAAATGCTGTCGCCAGCTTGAAGCGTGTAGGATTCTGAAGCAAATTCCACCACGAGGGAGCCTTTGAGCACTACGGCACATTCTTCCGAGTTATGCTCCCACAACGTGGGCGACGATGCCGATCCGGGTTCAAGGACGCCTTCGAGCACCTCCAGGCGTCCAAAACCTGGGGAGATGCGCGTGTAAGCCACGGCCCCCGGCGTGGCAGTCAAGCTCGGCCGCCGGTCTCGTTGGATGACAGCGACGCCCGGATCGGCTGATCCGGCAAAAAGACTGAACAGAGGTACGTCCAGTGCCTTGGCGAGTTTTCTTAGGGTATTGAGACTCGGGTCGATTTGGTTACGCTCCACCTGGCTCAAAAGAGCGATGGAAACGCCGGTGAGCTCCGCCAATTGTTTCAGACTGAAACCGCGGTCATGCCGCAGGTCTCGCAACCGTTCGCCTAACACATGATGACCTCCGATCATTGAGTCACTTTATTTTAGCGAACGTGCAGCAAAGGGGGTGACGTTTTTGTAAAAGAAAAACGGATCTGGCCGAATTCATCATGGAGGTTGGTAGCATGCGTGCAGAAGAGTTCAGACAACATTTTCCCGGGCTAGTCGACACGGTTCACCTCGCCAGTTGCAGTCAAGGAGCGCTTTCCGACCGCGTCAGGGAAGCTATGGACCAGTTCATGGAGAGTTGGCAGCAAGAGGTAGCACCGTGGGATCAATGGATGCTCATGGTTGACGAGGCGCGGCGGCAATTTGCGAGGCTCATTCACGCAAACGATAGCGACGTTGCGGTGGTTTCCTGTGCATCGGAGGCGGCTTTTCAGGTCGCTTGGGGGCAAACGTATTCGGATGCCAGGGATACCATCGTCACCAACGATTTGGAATTTCCGTCCATCGCTCACGTCTGGTTGGCGGCTCAACAGCGAGGGGCCGAGGTCCGCTTTGTTCAGGACGTTGCTGGGGACCTCACCGTGGAAGCGTACCAAAATGCCATTGACGAGCGTACAACCTTGGTGTCCGTGCCGTTGGTTTCATACGCCAACGGGATGCGCCCGCAAGTACGAGCGATCGCCGATTATGCTCATCGCTATGGGGCACGCGTCGTGGTCGATGCCTACCAGGGGGCTGGAGTGGTTCCCAGCAATGTCGACGATTTGGGTTGCGATTACCTCTTCGCGGGTTCCTTGAAGTACCTCCTTGGAACTCCGGGAATGGCTTTTTTGTGGACCAATCCCCGGATCGATCATCCAATCGATCCGGTGTTAACGGGATGGTTTGCCAGGACTGCACCTTTTGCTTTCACGCCGCGCGTGCTCGACTACGCCGCCGGCGCGCGAAGGTTCCAGACAGGAACACCGGCCATCCCAGCGGCCTATGCCGCGGCGGCGGGAATTCGACTCATCAATGAGACAGACAGGCAGGTGGTATTCACCCATGTTGCCTCCTTGGCTGACCAGTTACAGAGGGGTGCAGAGGAGGCTGGATATGCGCTGTATTCCCCAACCGATCCTGATAAGAGGGGGCCGCAGGTGGCCGTGCTGACACCTGACAGCGAGGGACTAGGAGAGTTTTCATAAAGTCTAAGTAATGCACCAGACGGAACTTTCCGCCTGCCCTCCCTCGGCATTTTCTAACA